>JBBQXI010000077.1:0-12178 GCA_038209805.1 Bacteroidales bacterium
AAATCGGGAGTCAAACCGGGCCAGGGAGCATCGGCAATGTTCATGATGGAGCCATCCATGAAGGTTTCAATTTCGTAGTGATCCTGTGCCGGAATAAACAGATCGTCATTTCTTTCTTCAAGGACAATTCCCATTCGCTTAAATTGCTCCGGAATAATTCCCAAGTGTTGAATCCCTGCATTTTTGATGGTAATCTCAGAATTGGTCATGGCAGCCAGACCAATAAAACTGCCAACTTCAATCATGTCGGGCAGAATTTTGTGAGAGCAACCTTTTAGCGAACTAACTCCTTTTACGGTGAGCAGGTTCGAGCCAATTCCTTCAATAATTGCTCCCATTGAAACCAGCATTTTGCAGAGTTGCTGCAAATAGGGCTCGCAGGCAGCGTTGTATATCGTTGTTGTTCCTTCGGCCATCGAAGCAGCCATTACAATGTTGGCAGTGCCGGTAACCGAGGCTTCGTCGAGAAGCATGTATGTGCCTTTCAGCTTCGATGCCTCAACGCTGTAAAAAAGTTCGTCAGGATTGTAATTAAATGTAGCTCCAAGTTTTTGCAGACCGATAAAATGGGTATCCAATCGTCTGCGTCCGATTTTGTCACCACCGGGTTGTGGAATGTATCCAATTCCAAAGCGCGATAAAAGTGGACCTAAAATCATAATCGACCCACGCAAGCTCGATGCCTGACGGGCAAAAATTTCGGTTTTCAGGTAATCGAGCTTGATTTCGTCGGCCTGAAAAGTATAATTCCCTTTACTGGTGCGTTCGGTTTTTACACCTAGCTGGGTTAAAATTTCGATCAGTTTGATGACATCACTGATTTCAGGAATGTTGTTAATCTTAACTTCTTCAGAAGTTAGCAAAACAGCACAAATTACCTGAAGCGCTTCATTTTTTGCACCTTGCGGGTGTAAATCGCCATGTAGTTGAGCGCCGCCTTCAATTTTAAATGTTGCCATCCGATAAAAATACGAAGTTTCTGGAATTAATACCTGTTAAGCGCTTCTTACCTGATTTGGTAATTTATTGTCTGGGCTTTTTACGATCGTCGTTTTTCTGGAATTTTCGTCCGGGATTATTGTTGTTTACCGGCATTGGTTTTTTCTGGTTCCGGAACAAAATATCTTTGGTTTCGGTCAACGTTAAATCGTTGCACTTAATCTTGCCCTTCGACAATTCTTCGATGTCCAACAAAATTTTATCGTCGGTTACCGAATCCTTATTCCACATCACATAACTTTTTTTCATGTGATTGGCAATCAGCTTGATCAGCAAATCGCGTTCCTTTTCATCTTCGTAAACGGATGCCTTTTCAATTAAAGTTTCGATCGTTTTTCCGTAGTGACGATATTTGATTTTATTATTATCATAAGGAATCCGAAGAGGCGGAGTATTAAAGAATTCAGGAGAAGGCGGAGCATACGGATAATCAATGTCTAATTCGAAATTAGTCATGATGGCCAAATGGTCCCAAAGCTTGTGCTTGAAATCGTTGATGTCGCGAAGGTATGGATACATCATACCCATAATGTCAATAATAGTTCGGGCGGCTCTGTTTCTCTCATTGCGATCTTCAATGGTCATGATGTGGTTGACCATGTTTTGTAAGTTTCTTCCATACTCAGGTAGAGCCAACTTACTACGACTTGAATTATAATCCATGTAAATAAATAATGTTTTTCTTAAAATCAGGCTGTTATCTCAAAAAGGAAATCGGTACAGATAATCAGGATAAAGAAGAATTCGATGCAAATTAAGTAAAAATTTCTTTGGCAAGAGTCATTAATCGCTAGAAAAAAGTCAATTGTCATTAGAAATGAGGAAAAAGTAAAGCAAAAAGCGTAAAATTTCTTTTTCCCAATGACCGTTTCCTGTTTCCTAAGTTATTATCCGGAGTTTAGCGAATTTTAGCAAAAGTTGTTTTTTTCCTGTGTTCTGAAAAAATACGGTTGCCTGAATATCGGGCGATTTTCCTTCCATTTGTAATACTTTTCCACGTCCAAATCGCTGGTGTTCAACCAACATTCCGGCCTGAATTTCTTCCGGATTACTGTATTCGAAAGCATCAGTTTCCTTCTTGGCTTCGCGCAGTTTGGATAGTTTCCTAAACATGTCGGGTTGACTCGTAGCCGAAGCCCTTAGTCCGGGAGCCATAGCGCTTTGTGGTTTGGGTTTTGGCGTTGCAAAAGAAATTTCCTGATTGTCGTTATAGAAAACCGGATCTTTTTCGAGTGGCATATCCAGATATTGAGGATCAATTTCGTCGATAAAGCGACTTTTGTTGCAGAATTCCAGTTTCCCCCATTTGTACCGCTGGCGGGCATAACTCAGGTAAACATGTTGTTCGGCCCGGGTCAAAGCGACATAAAACAAACGACGTTCTTCCTCGAAATCTTCCGCAGTTTTTTGCCCGTTTTGGTTCGATGGGAAAAGATTTTCTTCGATTCCGACAATGAAAACATTCTTGAATTCCAAGCCTTTGGCTGAGTGGATGGTCATCATGGTTACACGATCGGTATCTTCTGGCTTATCGCTATCCTGATCTGTCAGCAGTGCCACATCTTCCATGTAGTTGTTCAGTTGTCCGGGAGTTCCTTCTTCGCGTGCCGAAATTGAAAACTCCTGAATACCATTGAGCAATTCCTGAATGTTTTCGAAGCGGCTGACACCTTCCGGAGTTTGGTCTTTGTACAGATCTTTCATGATTTCGGAACCGGTAGCAATTTCGCTAGCCAGTTCAAAAGCATTGTGGGTTTCCAGTTTTTCCCTGAAAACTTCAACAAGGCGGGTGAATTCATTGATTTTGGCAGCCGTTCCTTTGTTGAATTCGCTGAGCAAAAGTGGAATATTGGTCGCAAACTCCCAGATACAGATGTTGTTTTGTGCCGCAAACTGCTCGAGTTTGGTCAGACTGGTTTGCCCGATTCCACGCGCCGGATAGTTGACGATCCGTTTAAATGCCTCGTTGTCTTTAGGATTTATAACTAACCTGAAATAGCTGAGCAAGTCTTTGATTTCTTTGCGCTGATAAAACGAAAGTCCGCCGTAGATTTTATACGGAATATTTCGTTTGCGGAGCGATTCCTCAAAAATACGCGACTGAGCATTGGTGCGGTACAGAATGGCATAATCCTAAAACAGAAAATGTTCGCGCATCCGGGTGTCGCCAATTTCGTTGGCAACCAAATAACCTTCTTCGTTGTCGGTAATGGCGCTCATTACTTTAATCAGCGTGCCTTTTTCTTTTTCGGAAAAGACATTTTTCTGAATCTGTCGCTTGTTTTTGGCGATGACACTGTTGGCTGCATCAACAATGTTTTGAGTTGAACGGTAGTTTTGTTCCAACTTAAAGACCTTGTGCTCGGGGTAATCTTTCTGAAAGTTCAGGATATTTTCGATGCGGGCTCCGCGGAACGAATAAATACTTTGGGCGTCGTCGCCAACCACACATATATTATTGTGTGTTGCAGCCAACTTTTTGATGATCATGTACTGAGAGTGGTTGGTATCCTGGTACTCGTCAACCAGAATGTATTCGAAGATACGTTGGTATTTTGCCAAAATTTCAGGGTGGTTTCTCAGCAAAGCATTTGTTTTCAGCAGCAAATCGTCAAAATCCATTGCTCCAGCGAGAAAACATCGTTTGGCGTATTCTTTATAAATCATTCCGATTAGTGGCATCCTGATGCTTTGATCATATTCTGCTGTTTCGGGCAAAGTTGAATATACTTCCGAAGAAACCAGGTTATTCTTTGCTGCCGAAATTCGCGATGCAACAACATTGGTTTTGTATGTTTTATCATCGAGGCTCATGTCCTTGATGATGCTTTTAATCAGGTTTTTTGAATCCGCCGAATCGTAAATCGTGAAGTTTGACGGATATCCGATGAGTTCAGCTTCGGTTCTTAATATGCGCGAAAATATAGAGTGAAATGTCCCCATCCATAAATGTCGGGAGGTGTTTTGACCAACCATGGTGGCAATACGGTCTTTCATTTCGCGGGCGGCCTTGTTGGTAAAAGTCAGCGCCAAAATGGAACCGGGTTTAACTCCGTTCTTTAAAAGATGAGTGATCCTGTATGTTAAAACCCTTGTTTTACCCGATCCTGCTCCGGCAATAATCAATGAAGCGCCGTGTATGTTTTCGACGGCAAGCCTCTGTATTTCATTCAATCCTTCTAAATAATTCTGCACTGTTTTTTATCTTCTAAATGGTCACCAAAAGTAAAACTGTTTTTCCTGTTTTCAGGGCTGCAAGGTAAAGACTTTTCAACAATATTGGAACTTTGGAAATGCCACGAAGACTCAAAGACAAGAAGAAGCACAATGGATTTACGTACCGGATATGATAGTCTTGGTGCCTTTGTGGCGTAAAATACATTTCGAAGTGTGTCTGGCGGTCTTTATAGTTAAGCTATTACAAGAGAAAATTTCTAGGGTCACAAAAGATAAATCGATTTTTAGCGTTAATATTGTGGACTGTTAAAAAAACGACCAATGAATTTCACTAAAATACTTGTTGGGTTTCTCTTTTTTGCTTGTTTTATCCTGGTTCCCATGGTTGGTTTTTCACAAATTACTTCAACTGCAGATGCTGTTGTGCCAACTGAATATTCAAGCGGGGCACAGGACAATATTCATGTTTTTTGTGGCGAAAAAGGCGAATTAAACGCAATGCTGATAGCCAGCTATCCGCAGGGTGAAACCGGAAATTTTGAATGGCTGAAATATAACTCGTCAACAGGGATATTCGATTCCTTTTCAAACGATCAATCGGGAAATCAAACCTCAACAATTTCGAATTTAACTGACGGTTGTTACCGTGTTAATCTGACAACCACTTCAGGAGCAAAAACCTACACGGCCTGGGTGTTTAATAATTATCTGGAGGTCAAGGCCGAAATCACTTTGTCTGATTGTAATTCATTTACTTTGAATGGAGCATTTGATGCGCCCGTCATTGCTTATGTTGATTTTTCGACCGGACAACCCAAAGAAATGAATAAACAAATTAAAGTTGAATGGACGACTGACGCAGGCTTGGTTAGCCGCGTATTGACTTCTCAGGTTTTTGATCCTCCAACCAAAAATACAAACTATACCTTAGAGGTTACCGACCGGTTTGGATGCAATGGAAAAGCCGGAGTTGAATACTATTCGATAGTCACAAAAGCTTTGTTTACCTATAAATTGGAAGATCAGGGAAAGGGGAGTAATTCTGAAGAAATTGAAGCTCCTGCGACATATACATTTACCAATACTTCTGAAAATGGTGACCCGGGTAAATACGAATGGTATTTTTATAAAAGTACACAGCAGATCAATGACGAAAAAGATGCAGGCACTTTTAAGGACAGTATTCAGGATATTATTTACAGTGATAATCCGGTTTATACCTATGAAAAAACCGGCGCTTACAAAGTAAAACTGGTTTCGAAGAAAATTTCAGAGTCGACTACTTGCACTGATTATTTTTACATGAAAGACTATATCGAAATTGATTCTTCGTTTATTGATGCGCCCAATGTGTTCACTCCTAATGGTGATGGTGCTAACGATGAGTTTGTCGTCAAGTTTTTCTCGATGAAGACGGTTAAGTTTACGATTTTTAATCGCTGGGGGAAGATTCTCCATGTGTGGGAAAGCAATAATATACAAGGGTTCTATAACACAAAAGCTTCAGTTCCTCAGTCGGTGTGGAACGGAAAAGTTGGAGGAAATATGGCAACTCCGGGAGTTTATTTTTATGTTGTAGAAGGAGAGGGGCGCGATGGCAAAAAGCGTAAAGCCAATGGGTTCTTTCATTTGTTTAGAGGCAAATAGAACCCAAATATGAATAATTCAATAAAAAGCATTTTAAAGGACTTTTTGCTGATCTTCAAAATCAGGGATCGGTTTTATCCATCAACACAAATCGGATAACGCAAGCTTTCGGTTTTAATTTCATTTTCATTAAAAATGGAATTACCGATGAATTAATTCCTGAAGTCAGCGTTGAACCAGTATTACAGCATCCATCGGTTGCCGATGGAATTGCAAAATTTGAAGAAATTAAAGACTGGAAATACGAGCGTAATCGAATTCAATAGGCAAATCTTGAAAACTAATCGATCCAATCAGCTTATTTTCATAGCATTTCTATTGGCCGCTGTGCTACACCACTTTTTCGGCTACCTGGGACATTATGGCTTTGATGACATGGAATATGCCCGTGTAGCTGCCCGTTTAGCTAATGGTGGGTTTGATGCAGGCAACCATTATTCTTTTCGGCTAACATTGGTTGGTCTAACAGCTTTGTCCTATAGATTATTCGGAATCAACGATTGTGCATCAGCTCTGCCTCCTTTACTATTCTTCATTGGCACTTTGGCATTGGTCTACCGCATCCTGAAAGATGAAAGTGGACCAATCTTAACGATAGGCTTGGCTTTGTTTTCACTCAACAACTGGACATTCTTTTATTCGGACAAGTTGATGCCCGATGTTGCCGTTACCTTTTTCGCATTTTTGTTCTGTTATGTAATTTATTCGTACAAGTATTTGCCACGAAAAATGCCGGAGCTGGCCTATTCGTTTCTGGCTGCGTTGTCATTGTTCTTGTGTTTTAACTCCAAAGAAACTGTCGTTTTATTAGCCCCATTGGTTGTCTGGTTAATGGTTACCGACATCTTACAAAAGCGGTCCAAAAGATTTTGGATTCAATTTGTTGGATTTAGTCTGTTATTGTTGGCTGGTTATCTGGCCGTTTGCCAAGTGGCTTTCGGTAATGCAATAACCCGCTTTAACTCGATTATTGCCAATAGCTATTTAAACTCGTGCAGCTACGACCAGCAGCCATTTTCGGAAACCTTGAAACGAATCACTTTTGGTTTGGCAAAATTGTTTTTAACTCAAGACATGATTCTTGGGTTTTTGATCGTTTTACTGGCTTTCTTTTTTGTTCCGGTGAGACAATTGCTGAAATTGAGAGACCGGAAGTCGTTTTTTATTGTGAGTTCGGTTATTCTTATGCTTTCGGCGAACTTCATGAGCATTTCTGTGACGTCGTACATTCCGATGTGTCCTGATCCCCGTCATTATTTGTTTATCGTTCCAGTTGTTGCGATTGCGGCTGCTTTAATTCTGAACGATTACTTGAGTGTATTCCGGTTCAGGATTGGATTTTTCGTTCTTGTTTTAATCGCTTTTGGCCTTTCTCTTTTCTTCAGGAGTGTGACGGGATATCATTTGTATCTTCCGGTTTTGGTTGCAATTGGTTGCATTGTATTCCTGAGAAATCAAATTCAGGCACAAAGGCTTTTTGCAATCTTATTATTTATTGCTTTGCTGTTTCAGCCAGCTGATATGTTCATTTATGCAAGGAATGTTAATTACAGAAAGCAAAAGGAGATTGTTCAGCGAGAACTGATTGGCAAAAATCAGTCTTGTGTGGTAATTACCGATGAGGTTCAGAAACGGCTTGGAAATTATTATTCAGGGTTTTCTTCGGATGCTGCCTGCCGTTTTATCAACTATGCCGAAGCTGACACCTTTCGTTTTCAGAAGAATGCTAAAATAATGCTGCTGAACAATTGGTACACGCGCTATCTGAGTGGGATGGACGACCAGGATATGCCGGCTTTTGCTACAACTGCGGTGAATCCGGTTTTCAAAGATGAGAAACTAAACCTGGTCATTTTTGAATTGAATGATTTAGGAAAGGGGCTGCAGCTATTTTCGACTGAAAACGATTATGAATCGCCAAAAGAATATTGGGTTCAGTCTTCAAACATAAGCAACGATCATCCTTATTCCGGATCTTTTTCTGAAAAAATTGGCGAGTTTTCCACAAATTGCAGTTTTTCACTTGATTCCTTGTTAACTGATTCAATTACAAAATTGACGGTATTCTCGAAACTCCAAATTTCTGCAACCAATGATCCGGAATGCAATCTGGTTATTTCAATGGAATCGAATGGCGAGCAATATTTTTGGCAGGGGTTCAATTTGAGTAAGTATGTCAAATCGAAGGGAAGTTGGTGGACAGCCTCATCTAATTTGGTCATTGAAAGATCCGCGATCAAGGAAAATTCTTTGATGAAGATTTATGTCTGGAACAATAAAAAGAACGAAATTTATATTGATGATTTTAAGGTTAAGTTGTTCTCTGTTGCGAATTAAAACCTGATACTAATCCTGAATAAAATTGAAAAACCCGGGTGGCATTCCCGGGTTTTCTTTTTAGTGTAGATAGATTGAATAGATAGATTTTGATTGCTATTCTTCCTTTTCTTCAGCAGCATAGGTAGCCAAAAGTTCGTCTTGTACTTCCTGCGGTACTTTTTCGTAAGCAGCAAATTTCATGTTGAAGACGCCACGGCCTCCGGTTAAAGAACTCAACGAAGTCGAATATTTATTCATTTCTTTTAGTGGAACACGAGCTGTAATTTTTTCATAGCCCTTTTCGCTGCCCATTCCCATGATCAGTGCACGGCGTCCTTGAAGGTCGCTCATAACATCGCCCATTCGGTCAGCCTGAACCCAAACATCCATATCGTAAATTGGCTCCAGAATTTTCGGTCCGGCATTTTTAAAGGCCATACTAAACGCATTACGGCCTGCCAAACGGAACGAAATCTCGTTCGAGTCAACCGGATGCATTTTACCATCGTAAATGTAAACACGAATATCGCGGGCATAAGAACCGGTCAATGGACCTTCCTCCATCTTTTCCATGATCCCTTTCAGGATGGCAGGAAGGAAACGGGCATCAATCGAACCACCAACAATACAATTATGGAACACCAGCTTTCCGCCCCATGGCATTGGAGTTTCCTGTGTGTCGCGAACCGAGACTTTCATTTCTTTTCCACCATAAACAAACATGTTCTTTGGCGCACTGCCTTCTTCAAATGGTTCAATAATCATGTGAACCTCGCCAAACTGACCTGACCCACCCGATTGCTTTTTGTGACGATAATCGGCCTGTGCAAACTTGGTAATGGTCTCGCGGTATGGAATTTTTGGAGTTTTAAATTCGATGTCAATTTTGTGGATGTGGTCGAAATACCATTTTAGCGTGTTGAGGTGGTATTCGCCTTGTCCTTCAACGATTAATTGTTTAAGCTCTTTCGAGTAATTTACGATGTAAGTTGGATCTTCTTCCTTCACTTTGTGCAGAATTTCACCTACTTTTTCATCGTCAGTTTCCGAAACAGCTTTTATAGCAACCCTGAATTTAGGTTCAGGAAATACAATTGGTGCAAATTTCAAGTCAAGTTCTTTGTCGCAAAGTGTTTGATTGAATTTAGTATCTTTTAATTTCACAGCGCACCCAATATCACCAGCCACTAATTCAGTAACAGGGTAGCGTGTTTTTCCGGCGGTTACAAAAAGCTGCGAAATCCGTTCTTTTCCATTGTTAAACGTGTTGTACAGGTCTTTTCCTTCTGATACTTTTCCTGATAATACTTTGAAATAGGTAACTTCGCCAACGTGTGGTTCCAAAGCAGTTTTAAATACGAATAATGAAGTTGGGCTTGTTTCGCTCAGAACTACTGGCTTTCCCTGAATAATTTCACGCATTGGGACCTGTGATGGAGAAGGAGCTATGTTGCAAACAAATTCCAATAAACGTCCAACTCCCATATTTTTTTTGGCTGAAACACAGAAAACAGGAAATAAATCGCGCTTTACCATTCCAATCCGTATTCCTCTTCTCATGTCTTCTTCTGATAATGACCCTTGTTCGAAGTACAGTTCCATCAAAGACTCTTCGTTTTCAGCGGCCATTTCAATCAACTCGTTGTGCAATTCATCTGCACGGTCTTTTTCTGAAGCCGGAATATCCAAAATTTCAGGTTTGCCACCATCAGGACCATATTTGTACATTTTCATTTTTAGTACATCGATGATGGAATTAAATCCAATACCAGTTTCAACCGGATATTGAACTACAGTTACTTTATTCCCGAATTTATTTTTCAGGTTTTCTACATCCTGATCGTAATTCGCATTCTCATTATCAAGATGGTTCAGTACAAAAATTAATTTACTGTTTGCGGCTTCGGCATGGCGGAATGCCGATTCGGTTCCGGCTCCAATACCTGTGGAAGCATCAACAACCATCAGACCAAGCGGTGCAACCTGAAGAGAAGAAACTACGCCACCGCTAAAATCGTCCATCCCGGGAGTATCCAGAATATTGATTTTTTTGCCGTTGACTTCAGTGTACATGAGCGATGAAAATACGGAGTTGCCGTATTCCTGTTCAATCAGATGGTAGTCGGATACAGTATTTTTACTTCCAACGTCACCTCTGCGGTTAATTACTCCACCCTCGAAAAGCATAGCTTCAGCAAGGGTGGTTTTCCCACTGCCAGCATTACCAATTAGTGTAATGTTGCGCACCTCATCTGTTTTATAGATTTTCATATTTAGATAGTTATATTGGTTTTTTACTTATTCAGTATGAGCTTTCTGATGCTCTAAATCAGAGAGACGACCAAAATTAGTAATAATTACTTAACAATCAAGATGCGATTAGATTACCTGAATTTGTTAATAGAAACCCTATTTTAGCCGAAAATTAAAGGTTAAGGAAATCAATGAATTGAGCTTTTTAAAGTTTATTAACTATTCATATAAGTGTCAGTTAATTAGATATATGCGACGTTTATATGTTATTGAATAGTTTTTACATGGTCTGAAAATTATATTAAAGAGAAGAATTTTGATTTTATTTAAAATAGGTATTTTAATATTATGACAGCCAGATTGTTGTATGTTATTTGGATTTTGTGAATATTGTGTTTTTATTTTGAATAAATAATGATTAAATTTTTACTGATAAATTGCTTGTTAATCTGTTTGACTGCAAAGAAAGCTTCTATCCGTCTTTCCGAATTTCCTTCCAAAAATTAGATATAGAAATTAGAAGATTCATATAATTCTACTATTTTTGAGCATCAATGATTCGACATGCCTAAATTTCCCTTCTTTAAACAATATGATGCAATGGATTGCGGACCTTCATGTATACGCATGATTGCTGCATTTTACGGGAAAAGCTATTCTCTTCAGAAACTTCGCCAATTGGCGCACATCACCCGCGAAGGAGTTTCGCTGTTAGGCTTAAGTGAAGCTGCCGAAGCCATTGGATTTCGCACCATTGGCGCCCGCATTACCTTCGAACAATTGATGGAAGCTCCCAAACCATGCGTGGTTCATTGGGATCAGGAGCATTTTGTAGTAGTTTATAAGCTCCGGAAAGGAAAAGTATATGTGTCTGATCCCGCATTCGGATTGGTCGAATATTCAGAAACAGAGTTTAAAAAACATTGGCTGGCGACGGTTCGTCAGGGCGAGTTGAAGGGCATTTGTCTGATGTTCGACCCAACACCCAAATTTTTTGAGTTGGAAGGCGAAACGATCAACCGTGGTAATTTTGGTTTTTTGCTGAAATATCTGAAACCACACCGTAAACTGGTCGCCCAACTGGTTTTGGGATTTATCGTCGGCAGTTTAATCCAGTTGATATTTCCTTTCCTGACACAGAGCATCGTCGATGTTGGTATCAATACACAGGACGTTAATTTTATATACCTGATCCTGGCCGCCCAGATGATGCTTTTCCTGAGCCGGATGACCGTCGATTTTATCCGTTCCTGGATTTTGCTCCACATCAGTACACGCATTAATATTAGTATCATTTCCGATTTCCTGATCAAGCTGATGAAGCTGCCAATTGGCTTTTTCGATACTAAAATGATTGGCGATTTGCTTCAGCGCATTGGCGATCATCGGCGCATCGAACGGTTCCTGACTTCTCAATCACTCAATGTCATATTTTCTGTTTTCAACATTGTAATCTTCAGCATTGTACTTGTAATGTATAATCTGAGTATTTTCCTTGTATTTCTGTTTGGTTCAGCAATTTATATCGTCTGGGTATTTTTATTCCTGAATAAACGGCGCGAACTCGATTTTAAACAGTTTACCCAGTTGGCCGACAACCAGAGCAAGCTGATTCAATTGATTAATGGGATGCAGGAAATCAAACTGAATAATTACGAACGCCAGAAACGGTGGGAGTGGGAGCGTATTCAGGCTCTGTTATTCAAGGTAAATATCAAGAGCCTGTCGTTGCAGCAATACCAACAGGCAGGATCAGTATTTATAAACGAAACCAAGAATATTT
>JBBQXI010000078.1:0-12160 GCA_038209805.1 Bacteroidales bacterium
GCTTGTTTTGGTATCTCTAAATAGCATGAGACCTTGAAACCCCGCCTGACAAGCGAGCGGGCAGGAAGTTCAGGGTGACTGGTGCTTAACAAAGCCAAGCTACCACAACGCTAGGAATTCATACCAAAGATTAGCCTGGAAATAGTTGCTTCATAAACATATTTGTCTTGTCTTATTTAATTAGTATTTTGTCTGAAATACGAAATTATAGAGAAGATAGATTATGAGCGAGGAAGATGAAAATAGTGACGTCACTAAAAGCATATTTAATAATGGTGAACTGTACCGTATTTTATTTGAAAATGCAGGTGAGGTAATCATTTTCGCTTCGAACACTCAAATTATTGATTGCAACATTGAAGCATTGACATTATTTGGATTCACAGCAAAATCGGACTTGATTGGTCGTTTTTTATTCGATTTCAGCCCCGAACTGCAGTGTGACGGAAAGCAATCTTCAGAAAAAGCAAAAAGATTAATTGATAAAACCACCCACAAAACTCCACTAAAATTTAATTGGAAGTATCTTAAATACAATGGTATTGCATTTGAAAGTGAAGTATCGATTCATTCATTTAAACACGAAAATAAGAATTACCAAAGAATCACAATTCGTGAACTATTTCAAAAACGGGACACTGAAAATGAATTAAATGAGTGCATAAATCTGCTTCAAAACGTAATTGATTTAGTACCTCAACCTTTATTTATCAAAAACGATCAATTTATATATACGCATTGTAATCAGGCATTTGCCAATTATCTTGAAAAACCCAAAGAAGAAATTATAGGTTCAAATGTTTTCCAGGTTAGTGAACCTGAAAAAGCCATAATATACCAAAAAGCTGATATTGAATTATTTGATGCAGGAGAATCTCAAATCTATGAATCAAAAGTAAAATCTTCGGAATCACTGGATCGTGATGTCATCTTCAGGAAAAATATTATTAGAAATCAGGAAAATACTAAAATAGGAATAGTTGGAATAATCGATGATATTACTGAATACAAAAAAACAAGGGAAAAATTAGTCCAGACAGAAATCAAGTATAAAAAAATGTTTGAGAATGTTCAGGATGTATTTTACCGAACTGATTTAAATGGAATTTTAACAGAAATAAGCCCATCGATCAAACGATACTCCAAATATGTACATCATGACATTATTGGGCAACCCATCGAAAGCTTTTATGCCAATCCGGAAGACCGAAAACGATTAATAAAAGAGATCTCTGAAAAAGGCGAAGCGCTGGATTTTATATTACAGTTAAAAGGATTAAATAATCAATTGGTTTGGTCATCGGTTAATGCGCATTTTATTTACGATGAAACAGGCATCGTTTCGGGAGTAGAAGGGACAATCAGAGATATTACTGAACGGAAACAAACGGAAGACAAACTAAAACTTTCACTTTCGATACTTGAGGCAACACTTGATTCAACTGCCGATGGAATTTTGGTGGTAAGCCGGGTGGGTAAAATTACCAGCTACAACAAGCAGTTCAAGCAAATTTTCAATATTTCTGAAGCAGTTCTTGAAGCAGGTGGTGATTCCAAAGCGATCGAATACGTTCTGAGTCAGTTAAAAGATCCTAATCTGTTTGTTTCCAAGATACAATACCTCTATAATCATCCGGAATTGGATAGCCTTGACACCATTGAATTAGTGGATGGGCGAATTTTGGAGCGCTTTTCATGCCCGCAACTTCTTGATGGTGAACCGATAGGACGAGTTTGGAATTTCAAAGATGTAACCGTCAGTAAAACTGCAGAAAAACAAATGCAGTTAATGGCTCATACCTTAAGAAGTATCAACGAATCGATTAGCATAACCGATATTAACGACCAAATTTTATTTGTGAATGCAGCATTTTTGAAAACTTATGGTTATACGGAAAATGAGAATTTGATTGGACAAGATATTTCAATTGTTCGGTCGGAGAATAATGATCCTGAAGTTGTTAAACAAATTCTGGCAATTACAGCTGAAACAGGTTGGCAAGGCGAAATACTTAACAAAAGGCATGATGGAACAGAATTTCCTATATCATTATCGACATCAGTAGTTCAAAATAATAATGGAGAAATAATCGGAATGGTTGGTGTTGCTATTGACATTACTGAACGGAAACATGCAGAAAAGACACTCGCGGATAAAGAAGCACAGTTACGAGCACTACTTCAAACGATTCCCGACCTTATCTGGTTAAAAGATATCAATGGCGCTTACATGACTTGTAATAAAATGTTCGAACAATTTGTTGGTGCGTCTGAGGCCAAAATTATTGGAAAGACTGATTATGATTTTGTAGATAAGGATCTAGCTGATTTTTTTCGCGAAAACGATCAAAATGCTATGAAAGCTGGTAAACCGTCAAGTAATGAAGAATGGATCACTTTTGCATCAGACGGACACAAGGCACTGCTCGAAACCATTAAAATGCCAATGTATAACGAAGATAAAGAAATCATTGGTGTGCTTGGTGTAGGCCGGGACATTACCTATCGGAAGCATGCCGAAGAAATGCTCAGGCAAAGCGAAACCAAATACCGTAACCTGATTGAGACTATGCCTGATGGCGTATACCGGAGCACCCCTGAAGGTAGATTTATTGAAGTAAACGATGCGATGGTAACAATTTTGGGCTACGACAGCAAGGAAGATTTAATGTCAATCGATATCAAAACCCAACTTTATTTTGATTCTGAGGAAAGGGAACGGTTGACGAAAAAGTTGCGCATAAACGAGTTAGACATATTCCCACTTCGCAAAAAAGATGGATCAATAGTTTATATTGAAGATCATGGTTGGTTTGTTACTGACGATAACGGCAAAACAATTTTTCATGAAGGTATTTCAAGGGATGTTACTCAACGAAAAAATGCAGAGGTACAACTTCAGGAATACGCTGAAAAACTAAAGGAATTGGTTGCGACCAAAGACAAATTCTTCTCAATTATTGCTCACGATCTTAAAAGTCCGTTTAACTCCATAATAGGTTTGAGTGAAATCATAAAAAATGATGCCAAACACCTTGACATTGCGGCCATTGAGCAGTATGCCGGAATAATCCATTCAACGTCAAACAATACTTTTAAGTTACTTGAGAATCTGCTCGATTGGGCGCGAATCCAACAATCGCAAATGCCATTTCAACCGGTATCACTTGTTTTAAAAACCCTTACAAACGAAGTTTTAGAGTTCTTGATAGAAAAAGCGAATAGCAAAATGATTGCAATAATCAATTACATTCCTGATAATTTAATTGTTATGGCCGATAAAAACATGATTAGAACCATTCTTCGTAACCTAATCTCAAATGCCTTGAAGTTTACTTCTAAAAATGGAAAGGTTGAAATAAAAGCGCTTTACTGCGAAAATAAAGTAGAGATTTCGGTTGAGGATACGGGCATAGGGATCAAACAGGAAGACATAGATAAGATCTTCAAAATTGGATCGAGCTTTTCAAAACGCGGAACTGAAAATGAAAAAGGAACCGGCCTTGGTCTGCTGCTGTGTAAAGAGTTTGTTGAAGAACATGGTGGTGAAATTTGGGTAGAAAGCGAAGAAGGGAAAGGAAGTAGTTTTAAATTCAGTATACCAACTTCTCTTTAATTTGGTTGAAAATATATTATAAATCACCGCATGAATACAGAAGCTCAAAACCATCAATTGAAACTTGAAATTAAGGCGCTGCAAGAGAAAATAGCCTCTTTAAAAGAAAGCGAAGAACGATATCGGCTAATTTCAAATGTTGCAACCGATTATACATTTTCGACCAACGTGATGCCCAATGGAACACTTGACTTGAATTGGGTTGCTGGTGCCTTCGAATCCATCTCGGGTTATTCGCTCGAAGAATTTAAAGCCCGCGGTGGTTGGCGTAGTAACGTTCATCCTGACGACCTTCACATTGATGACAATGACATCGCTCAACTTCTAAATAATCGGGACACAAAAAGTGAACTAAGAACCATTAGCAAAGATGGTGAAATTGTATGGGTTCAGGTATTTGCTCATCCGGTTTGGAGCAATGAAAAAAATAGTCTGGTTGGAATATACGGAGCTGTAAAAAATATAACTGATCGAAAGAATGCTGAAGAAAATCTAATCAAATCTGAATTGCAATTTCGTTCCTTGGTTGAGAACATTCACGAAATGGTTACCATCATTAATTTTCAAGGGAAACCCATTTATACCAGCCCAGCCGTTGAGCGAATAATTGGGTTTTCGTTAGAAGAATTGCAGCAAATGGATGGGTTTTGCTTAATTCATCCAGACGAACT
This sequence comes from Bacteroidales bacterium, assembly GCA_038209805.1. Classification (GTDB taxonomy): domain Bacteria; phylum Bacteroidota; class Bacteroidia; order Bacteroidales; family Prolixibacteraceae; genus Aquipluma. Next base: position 4,288 of record JBBQXI010000078.1, read on the forward strand.
GGAAGACATAAAAAAAACCTTTGAGTTTCTGAAGAATAATCCTGGAATTTCAACAACTCAAATCAATCGGTTATTGCATAAAGATGGGCATTGGATATGGGCAGAAGGAACCTTAATCAATTTAATAAATAATGAAAATATTAATGCCATTGTAAGTAATTATCGCGATATAACCGAACGCCTAACTCTGGAAAAAAACCTAAAGGAATATAACGAACGACTAAAACTTATATTGGAAAACACTCCAATTGCTATATGGGATTGGAATCTCGAAACTGACCAATGGTATGCGACCTCAAAATACTACACGATGCTTGGATATGAGCCTGAAATTGGATATCCTGATCGTACTGTATGGCTAAATCGTATTCATCCGGATGACCGTGATATGGTTGCAAAAAAAATTACAGCAGTACTTAATCACGGGAATGAAGAATACAGCTACGAGGCCAGAATGTTGCATTCGGACGGAAGCTATCGTTGGCAAACGGTTATTGGCAACGCTCTCGAACGAAACAAAGAAAATACGCCAACCCGTATACTGGGGGTCAGAATCGACATTAACGAACGGAAGCTTGCTGAGGAGTTGGTTTTGAATTCGGAAAAGCGCTTAAGAGACTTCTTGGAAAAAATTAATCTGATCGCTGTCATACTCGACATCGATGGGAAAGTAATCTTTTGTAACGATTATCTGCTAAATCTTTCAGGCTATTCGTCGGCTGAAATGATTGGTGCTGATTGGTTCGACCTAATGATTCAGAATGGCCATCCCGATGTTAAGAAGATGTTTTTGAATAGCCTGAAAGAAGGTAAGATTCTGTCACGTATAGAGAATCCAATTGTTACCAAAGATGGACGAATCCGTGATATTGTCTGGAGTAACGCCGTACAACACGATTCCAATGGTCAGATTTCAGGTGCATCAAGTATCGGCGAAGACATTACCGATCAAAAAATCGCTAAAGAAACTATTTTAAGTAAAGACAGATTATTACACTTGACAGGCGAAATGGCTAAAGTAGGCGGATGGGAATTTGAAACAAAAACCATGAAAGGTACATGGACTAATGAAGTGGCAAAAATTCACGCTCTCGATCCTGAAGTCGAATCGAATGTTGCTTTGGGATTAAGCTTTTATGATTCGGAATCACGCATATCAATTGAGTATGCTATTGACCAGGCGATTTCGAATAAGGAGTCATATGATCTGACGTTAAAGATGACTGACGCCAATGGAATTAAAAAATGGGTACGAACAATAGGAATCCCAGTAATTGAAGAGGGCGAAGTTATAAGACTCCAAGGTACGTTTCAAGATATCTCCGAGCTTAAAAGAGCTGAAGACGATCTACGGTTACTTAATGCAGAGCTTGAGCAAAGGGTATTGGATAGAACAAAAGAACTTGAGACCTCGAATACAGAGCTTGCCAGAATGAACAGACTTTTTGTAGGCCGCGAACTTCGAATGGTAGAGCTAAAGCGCCAAATTAAAGAGCTGGAAGAAAAACACCAAACAAACAATTCATAACAGGTTCTGACACATTAACTAAAACTTCGACGAATGAAAGAATCGATAATTATTGAATTGGTTCAAAATATTTCAATACTGCTTGCTTTCAGCATGTTATATGATTACTTCTGGTCCAGAAAAGAAAGATTGAAGAATATCTATTTTAAATTTTCTTCAGGGATCATTCTGGGAATTATTGGCATTGTTCTGATTTTAAGCCCTTGGCATTTTGTATCTGGAATAATTTTCGATACTCGCTCTGTAATGCTTTCAACTGCAGGACTTTTCTTTGGCCCAATTCCGACTATTACGGCAATGATAATTACCGCATCATACCGATTGTTTATTGGAGGGAATGGGGTAATCATGGGAACAGCTGTTGTTTTAAGTTCTGGAACCATAGGTCTTCTTTGGGCTCATTTCAGACCAAACTGGAAAAAAAATAAATATGCCGAACTAATCTCTTTAGGCATTTTAGTGCATTTGGTTATGCTTTCATTTACATTACTGTTACCATCTGATTTAATATGGAATGCGCTAAAAAACATCGCGCTGCCAGTTATTATTCTTTATCCGCTTTCGTCTCTACTCTTGGGAGTTCTGATGTTACATCAGGCAGAAAATTCAGAAAACAGAAAGGCCATAAAAGACAGCGAAACACGTTTTAGGACCATTATTGAGCAAGCCACTGATTCAATGTATTTATCTGACCTGGATGGAAATATAATCGACTGCAACGAACAGGCCTATAAATGTATGGGGTATACCCGCGATGAGCTGTTAAGATTAAAAATTACAGCGCTGGATGACCAATTCTCAACCCATCAAGAAGTTAAGCTTTTTTTTGACAACATCAAACTAAACGAAAAACTAGTTTTCGAATCAGTACATCGGGGCAAAAACGGAAATACATTTCCGGTGGAAGTTAGCACTAGTCTAATTGAATTGAATGGTTCACTAAATGTAATTGGATTTGTACGCGACATTTCGGAGCGCAAGAAAAACGAAGAGAAAATTACAAGAATGGGGCATCATTATAAAGCTTTAATTGAGAAGGCTCCTGATGGAATTGTATTGATAGATGTTGCCAGAGAATGTAAATTTATGAGCCCTTCTGCCTGTAAAATGTTTGGGTATTCAAATGTCGATGAAATCACTGGAAGTATTGATCGTTTTATCCATCCTGATGACTTAACTTTCGTTTTATCCCATCTTGAAAATACTCAATCAAACCCATCATTAGTACCAACAATTCAATTCCGCTTTGAAGGCATAAACGGTCAATGGCAGTGGGTTGAAAGCACATTTAGCAATTTACTTGCTGATCCAAGTGTTGAAGCCATTGTTATAAATTTCTGGGATATAAGCGATCGCAAACTCGCCGATGAAGAAATAAAAAAGTTAAATGAAGAACTTGAACTAAAAGTAGCCGAAAGAACTGACGAACTAAAAAAACGAAGCAAAGAGTTAATTGATAATGAGGTGGCTCTATTAAATCTGGTCGAAGATCTTAACATTAAATCAGAAGAACTTCAAATCAGCGCCAAACAACTTGAGGCAACCAACAAGGAACTCGAAGCCTTTAGCTATTCGGTATCGCACGATTTAAGAGCTCCTTTGCGCGCCATTAATGGTTTTGTAAGTATTTTAGTCGAAGATTATCATCAAATACTTGATGATGAAGGGAAACGAATTTGTTTGATTATTCATTCGAACGCAGTCAAAATGGGTCAGCTTATAGACGACCTTCTTTCATTCTCAAGATTAATCAGGAGCGAGTTACACAATTCCACTATCGATATGCAAAGTCTGGTTGGTGCATTAATCGCAGAATTTCAGTCGTCAAAAGAATTGAATCCAAATGTCATTTCATTGCAGGAACTTCCTCAATCGACTGGCGACTCCAATTTAATCAAGCAAGTTTGGACGAATTTAATATCGAATGCGATAAAATATTCTTCCAAAACAATAAATCCACAAATAACTATTGGAGCCTCTACAACCGAAAATGAGACAATTTATTTCATTAGAGACAACGGAGTTGGTTTTAGCATGAACTATATTCATAAACTTTTTGGCGTATTTCAACGTTTGCATGGCTCCAACGAATTTGAAGGAACCGGAGTTGGATTAGCAATCGTGCAACGAATAGTAATCAGGCATGGAGGTCGTGTATGGGCTGAAGGCGAAATTGGGAAAGGGGCAACATTCTATTTCACATTGCCTACAAGCACTTCTGAAAAATAACAAACAATATCAAATCTTATAAACTGCGTCAGCTTAGTTAAGTAATGAGAAGTATTTATTGTCGTATTTTAAATCTACTCACCCCAAGCCACCTTACGGTGACTTTTCCCCTCTCTCGCGAGAGAGGGGCGGAGCGAGTAAAGCGAGCTCGGGGTGAGTCGAAAAGTAGAAATGTGACATTTTATCTTTCCTATTACTTAGATTGAAAAAATCGCTATCTTTAATCGCTGACAAGAAAATGATAACTAGCCTATATGGAAAACTTTAATGCAGTAGAAATTCTTCTTGTAGAAGATAACCCTCAGGATGCTGAATTAATGATTCGTGCACTTCGTAAACAAAAACTTGCAAACCAAATACACGTTGCCGAAGATGGAGCGGAAGCTCTCGACTATCTATTTTGCAAAGGGAAATACTTCGATCGGGATTTTTCACAATCGCCTAAGGTGATTTTTCTTGATCTCAAACTTCCTAAAGTTAGTGGACTCGAAGTTCTTCAAGAGTTAAAATCAAATCCGCTGACACAACAACTTCCTGTGGTTGTGGTCACCTCTTCCCGTGAAGATCCTGATATTAAAAAAGCTTATGAATTAGGTGTTAACAGCTATGTAGTTAAACCAGTTAATTTCGATGATTTTTTTAAAGCCATGTCGCAAATTGGTTTATATTGGCTTTTGGTTAACGAAGTGTCACAATAAATACAATCAACAACATGGATAAGTTGTACCGGATATTGCTTGTTGAAGATGAAGCGCAAGATGCCGAGCTCAACATTCGGGAGATAAAAAAAGTATTGCCAAACAGTAAATTCGAAATCACGGATAACAGAAACAGATACATGGATCTCCTGTTATCCTACCATCCTGATATTATTCTCTCTGATTTTAACATGCCTTCATTCGATGGATTATCGGCACTGAAAATTGCGCAGGAAATGTGCCCACATACACCATTCATCATGGTAACAGGTTCAATTAATGAAGATACGGCTGTTGAATGCATGAAAGCTGGAGCTACCGACTACGTATTGAAAGATTCACTAAAACGGCTTGGATCAGCAATAATTAATGCATTAAAACAGAGCGCATTACGCAAGGAAAAATTTGAATCAGAAAAACGACTTATTGAAAGCGAGAAAAGCTACTATGGATTATTCAATTCTGTTTCTGAGGCCATTTACATAGTAAACGCTAGAGGCGAATTTATTGCAATAAATGCCGGAACTGAAAAAATGTATGGCTATTCATCAGAAGAAGTGATTGGCAAAACACCTGATTTTTTAGCTGCTAACGGATTAAATGATTTAGAAAGTGTATCGCAACAGATCAATGATATTTTTGCTACTGGTTTCCAACAACAATTTGAATTCTGGGGTAAACGAAAAAATGGAGATATTTTTCCTATAGAAGTAATTTGCAACCGAGGAAACTATTTTGGTCAAGTAGTAGTTATTGCCACAGCCAGAGATATAACTGAGCGAAAAGATGCTGAAGAAAAACTTAAAAGAGAGCGCAAACTACTCCGAACCTTAATCGACAATCTGCCGGTAACTATTTATGTAAAAGACAGTGCATGCAGAAAAGTGATTGCCAATAGGGCTGATTTGAAAATAGTTGGAGTTAAAACAGAAGTAGAAGTATTAGGCAAAACAGATATTGAAACCTATGGACCTGAGGTTGGAATGCGGGGATTTACTGATGATAAAAAAGTAATTGACAGCGGAGAAGCAGTTTTGAACCGTGAAGAAGACTTTTGGGATGAGAATGGCATCCAGCGTTGGTTAGTTACTTCCAAAATTCCGCTTACCGAAGAAAATGGAGAAATTATCGGGTTAGTTGGTATTGGTCGCGATATCACTGAACAGAAACTGGCTCAGGAAAAGATTCTAAAACTTTCTATGGGAATCGAGCAAAGTTCAGCAACCATTGTAATTACCGATTTAAATGGAACCATTGAGTATGTTAATCCTGCATTTACTGCAACATCTGGGTGGTCTGAAGAGGAAGCTATAGGCCTTAATCCTAGGGTTCTTAAATCGGGAAATATGGAAACGGCTGTCTATAAAAACCTATGGAAATCAATTAGCTCAGGAAACGTTTGGCGGGGAGAATTGCAGAACAAAAAAAAGGATGGATCTCTTTATTGGGAATGGGCGACCATTACAGCTATAAAAAATGATAAAGGAATAAAAACAAACTACATAGCTATAAAAGAAGATATTACTGAACGTAAGAAGATGCAGGCAGAACTTATCCAGGCTAAAGAAAAGGCAGAAGAAAGCGACCGCCTGAAATCAGCATTTTTGGCTAATATGTCGCATGAGATACGAACACCACTGAATAGCATTATTGGATTTTCTGAATTATTGGGAGATCCATCCTTCGACGAGAAGCAGAAAGATGAATTCAGACAAACGATTGTCGACAACGGGAATAATTTATTGGTTATTATAAGTGATATCATGGACTTTTCGATGCTTGAGGCACGACAAATGAAAATCCGTAAAGAGTTAATCTCAACAAGGAAATTACTGATCGAATTACAGAATGATTTCAGCAAAAAAGCAAATCAAAAAGGAATTGAATTTCGCATTGATCTATCGCAAAACATTCCCGACATTCAAATCGAAAGTGACTTATACCGCATCAGGCAAGTTTTCAATAATCTGATTGGGAATGCATTAAAATTCACACAGCAAGGCTATATAGAAATCGGCTATCAAGCGGAAAAAGACATTGTTACATTTCACATAAAAGACACAGGCATTGGGATTGATTCTGCATATCATCAGTCAATCTTCGAACGCTTTCGACAGGTAGATTTGGCCAAAACCCGAAGATATGGAGGAAATGGGTTAGGCTTGGCTATTTCTAAAAATCTGGTTGAACTGTTAGGAGGAACTATTTGGGTTGAATCTGAACCTGATAGATTTTCTAATTTCATTTTCACAATCCCAATTAAGACTGAAGTTCTTTGACAAACAGGTCGATTCAACAATTACTTTCGCCGTCGACCTTTAATGAGTACGAAAATAATTACTACTAGAATCACTAAAATCAAAGCAAAATAGAATTGGAAATCAGACTTAACTGATTCCTGTGTTTTATCTGGTGCAGGCAATTGCTTTGTTGCAATTGGCTGTGGGTTTACCTGCCCGTAAATCCATTCAGAAAAATCAACACGACTTTCAAGCTTATTCTCCAACTCATCCGGAAGTTGTGAAAAAAAGTCAAATCCGGTTAACTTTTCGGCTTCATCAACAGTCACTGCAAAATCAGTAATGGGTCGATCGCTTTTTCTATTCGGAAATACAAACGCAATCATCTTGGGCTCATCAGTCTCTTCGTAAATTATCTTGAAGAAATATCCGGGAACTAAAACTTGATCTACCCCAATGGTACCTTTGTTGTCTTTAAAAATAGGTCCTGCAACAACATAAATCTTGTGTTCCTTTTTGGCCCACTTACGGACATCTGTTTCAAGCTCTTTCCAAATGCCACGATTAAAATCAGGAGCTTGAGGAGAAATATTCGACATATAAAAACTCTCTTGCATTGAGACAGGACTGAATCCCATATCTGCCGCCGGACAAAGATGTCCCCGATCATAACCACTTTTCGTATAATCCGAAGATTTTGCAGATCCGGAAGGAACCATCGGGTCCATTTTAAATTTGTTACTTCTCTCCTCCCCTCCCTCATTAACCATCTTATCGGTCAATGTATAATAAACCCAATTAGCTTGTTCGTATTTTTCGTTGTATGAGAGCGTATAATAGGTATGTTTAACCAAGTCATTTGAAGGAACAGGAAGATAATCGACAGATCCGGCAAATACCAAAACATTAGTAATCAGTAATAAAAAAGCAAGAATAAATTTCACAGAGATTGTTTTAACAAGTTTTTAAAATATAGGTGCAAATTAATTCTTTCCTGAAAACTAAATTACTTTTGTCGAAAAAAAAAGAGTTAGATGACAATGGAGAATAAGCATTTCAGTGAAAACGATCGGATTTTTTATTCCGATGGTTATCGTCTGGCACAAACAGCAATTGAGGAAGGACTCTCGAATGACACTTTGTTTACGGCAATCGAATCGTTATACGATGCTATTGAT
>JBBQXI010000079.1:0-12117 GCA_038209805.1 Bacteroidales bacterium
TTCCCCACGAGCTGGCTTCTTTCAATGTTGATGAAGAGCAAGCGCCATCGCGAACATCGGCAACTGTAATCTGAACGGCATATTGGTGCATCGGAACTTCCTTACCTAAAATTTCGGCACAAACTACGGTATCCTGAGCAAAGTTCTTTGGAACGCCTCCGCCAATCATGAACAAACCGGTCACTCCGGCAGCCATTTTAATTTTGGTCAGTTCCAAAAAGTCGGCAACCGAGTCAATTGAAACGTGTTTTTCAGGATTTTCCCATTGGTGTTTAGCCAAACCAAAACCTGCGCTTGAGTCAGAAAATGCAGGACAGAAAATTGGCACATTGTTTTCGTAGCAAACCTGAATAAGACTATCTTTTTTTACTGAATTTACAGTCAGCCATTTGCCCATTTCTTTGATAAATTCGCGTGAAGAATAGGGTCTTTTTTCCAATGAATCGGTAATTTCTTTGATGGTTCCATCGCAATTCTGCAATTCTTCTTCGTCGATGAAAGTGTCATAAATACGGTCAATATAAAGATCGCGCAAAATACCATCATTAATTTCGGTAGTACCGCGGTAGTGTTTGTGGCCAAGGGCTTCGAAAAAATCCATGTCGATGATAGAGGCGCCAGTGGCCACAATTACATCAATCATATTATTTTTAACCATGTCCACATAAACCTGCATACAACCTGCAGCGCTGGTACTTCCGGCCAAGGTCAGAATATTGGTACATTCGGTATTGCTCACCATTTTCAATAAAATATCGCTTGCACTGGCGGTATCGCGCGAAGTGAATGACATTTTACGCATAGCGTCGATGATTGGCGTTGAATCGAATGACTTAATGTCGATGTGTTCGATGGTGTTCTTTAATAAATCTGATTTTTTCATCCTTCTGATTTTTCTCTTTTTATTGTACTTTCAGACAACTGTATTTATTTAAATATAAGCCAGATAGACCGACTTGTTTTTGAAAAAGCGTGCAAATATAGTATAATATATTTGGTTCTGTCATTATTCATTGATAAAAAATTGTTACTCTTTTCTAGCTTCTTGGCATTTTTACAATAAGCATACTCTTATGCGATGTTTTCTTACGGATTCCTTCAGACATGGTTCAGATATTTATTTCGTGGAAGGTAAAACCATGTCTTTCAGAAAGATCTCGGCAATATCAGAAATCGATGAATCCAGACTTCTGTATTCAAATCCGATGGTGCGGGTAATTTTTTCTCCTGAATATTGGTTTTTTTGGTTCGTTCCTGATACAGCTTCGCGTGTAATTAGCGGTCGTTTCCCTGTAAAAAAACTGCCGGCTTTGGCCATTCGCCAGGCGATGTGAAGCTTGATGTCGGAGGCAAAACTCCGTGGGCGCGGTTTATTCAATCCATCAGCTATTCTATTGAAGAAATCCTGATAGCTAAGGTTTCCGGCATTTAGGATAAATCGCTGATTTTTTACTTGTTCGAATCGAGTTTCATCCATCAGTAAAATCATGGAGCTAACCACGTCGCGCACATCAACAAATCCAGAAATTCCTTTGGTATAATAATTCAGGCCTTTCCAAATCGATTCAAAAATCTTCGGACTGCCAATTTCCCAGTTTCCGGGTCCCATAATGATCGATGGATTTACAATTACGGCATCTAATCCTTCTTCAATTCCACGCCATACTTCCATTTCAGAAAAAAACTTGCTGAGCGAATAACCCGATTTCCGTTTTGAAGGTGTCCAGTAGGTTTCTTCGGTAATTTCGCTTCCATCCTGCGTTTTGCCCAACGCAGCAATGGAGCTAATGTGGCAAAATCGTTTGACGCCGTTGTGGATGGCAGCATCAATCAGATTTCCGGTACCTTTCACATTGTTGTTTAGCATGATGTCGTGGTCGTCGCCATGAAATGAAACGATAGCGGCACAGTGGAAAATACTGGTTACTCCATTTAATGCTTCTTCCAGACTCAGGTAATCCAGAATGTCGCCTTCAACCCATTCAATTTGAGAAAATAAAGAATCTGCCTCAGGAGTGTAGTACGAAAAGATTTTACGAACCCATTCGGTGTTGCTTTGCTGCCTGCGCAGTGCTTTTACCTGATGCCCTGAACGTGTCAGTTCGTAAAGCAAATGTGCTCCCACCAATCCGGTTCCGCCTGTTACCAGTATCATATTATAAAGTTTTAAGTGCCTAAAGTGCCTGGAGTTCGGAGTGCCTGTTTCAACTTTAGACACTCCAGACTTTAGGCACTTCGAACTTCTTTTTAAGTATTCCAGGGCATAACCGCCTTTGCACCAAATTCTTTAGCCGACAACTTTCCAATGGGTACAATCAACACTCCGACATTTCGGATAGAAGGTGCGCTAAATTTGAAAGGAAGCTCGCTGTATTGGGTCATAAACTGAGTGAAAAGACGTTCTTTCTCATCAAAATCATCAACGATTTCAGCAGTTCCTTCAATAATCACCGACTTGGATTTTACCCGGTAACTGCATCCAACCTGTTCGTCCTGCCAGGCCAGTTCTTCACCCAAGGTCCAGTTGATACAAACCTTCGGGTTCTTTTTAATTGTTTCCCACATTCGACCTTGTTGAGCCGAATGAAGGATAACCCGGTCGCCATCCATGGCAAAGTTCATAGGCAAAACGTAAGGTTCATCATCTACAGACATCGCTACAAAACAGGTTTTGCATTGTTTCAGAATGGCATCAATAGCTTTTCGGTCGTGAATAAAATGTGTTCTCATGTGGTTTATTCGAAATTTTCTTTCAATATAACTAACTTATGTGATTGCCCGAAATCCATGCATCTTTGAGAGTGCAGCTATGACCTCATTTAATTTTTGATATTGAGTCTGAAGTTCGGCTACTTTTTCATCATCCCGCTTTTTAAATGCTTCATCAATCTGCGACCAGATATTTTTCTGCATTAATTTTACGTTTTTGATTTTATACTCCTTAATAAGAATTGGCACAAGATCGTGCAGCAACTCACTTTCGGTTTCGATAAAGGCGCCACCTTTACTCCAACGTTTGCTTTCGATGTATTTTTCGGCCAAAAGATTACTTGCATACTGGCTAATTGTATTGTCGGGATGCTGGGTGAAATATTTAATCGGGTCGAAATCTTTGTTGTCAACATTTTCCTCCATCGCCAATAAAATGTTCCTGACCCTTTCATTTACTGAGATCAGCCCATCGTTTTGCAGTTCACTCAAAACGTAAAAGCCAACCGTGTAAGTATGTGCTTCATGAGTCGTTTCGTCTTCAATTTCAAATACTTCCTGATGAAAATATTTTAGTAGAATACGAATGATTTCACGCTCTTCGGTCTCGAATGGATTGACGATTCTTTTCTCGGTGATCGGAACAACAGGTTTAGCTGCCTGCACTTGTATTTCCTGAAGTTCTTTCCGGGTATGGTCTTCCGATTGTTTATTCTGAATTTTCCGGATTTCGGAGTATAAAACGATTTCTTCAACATCCATCAAGCGGCTACACTCTTTAATATAGATACTTCGGGTGATGGTATCCGGAATGACTGAAATGGAATGAACTATTTCGTTGATCAGACGCGCTTTCGAAACCGGGTCGTTTTCAACGGATTCCATCAAAAGCTGAGTCTTGAACTTAATAAAGTCGGTTTCGTTTTTCTTAATGTATTCGGTTAACTCGCTGGCGCTCATCGAACGGGCAAACGAATCGGGGTCTTCGCCTCGTGGTAACGGCAAAACTTTTACGTTGATGCCTTCTTCCAAAACCATGTCGATTCCGCGGAGAGAGGCTTTAATACCAGCATCGTCGCCGTCGTATACAATGGTAATATTTGGGGAGAAACGACGGATGAGCCTGATTTGCTCAATTGTAAGCGAAGTTCCTGACGAAGCCACCACGTTTTCTATTCCTGCCTGATGAAACGATAGTACATCGGTGTATCCTTCAACCAGGTAACACTTGTCGAGCCGGGTAATGTCGCGTTTGGCCTGATAAATTCCGTAGAGCGTCCGTCCTTTGTGGTAAATATCCGATTCGGGCGAGTTGAGGTATTTGGCCACTTTTTTATCGTTTGTCAGCGTTCGCCCGCCAAAAGCAATCACGCGGCCAGCCACGTTGTGTAACGGAAAAATCACTCGTCCGCCAAAACGATCGCGCACCCAGTCGTCGCGCTTGATGGTCAGTCCAGTCTTTTCGAGGAATTCCATTTTATAGCCTTCCCGTTCGGCAGCCTTGGTAAACAAATCTTTGCCGTCGGGGCAATAACCCAATTCAAATTTGGTAATTATATCGTCGCGGATTCCACGTTCGCGCAGGTAGCTCAATCCAATGATACGGCCTTCGTTTTCATTCAGCAAAAACCGGCTGAAATACTTTTGAGCAAAAGCCGAAGCGATCATCATACTTTCGCGTTCGTCTTTCAGCGCCTTTTCTTCCAGCGATTCTTCCTTTTCCTCAATTTCGATATGGAACTTTTTGGCTAGCCATCGCAGGGCATCCGGATAGCTGAGTTGCTCCAGTTCCATGATGAAGTTCACTGAATTGCCACCTTTTCCGCAGCCAAAACATTTAAAAATTCCTTTGGCGGGTGAAACCGTGAATGAAGGCGTTTTTTCATTGTGGAAAGGACACAATCCCAGTTGGTTAACACCCCTTTTCTTAAGCGTAACAAACTCTGACACCACATCCGAAATGTGTGCCGCATCAACAATTCGCTCGATGGTAGCTTGATCAATCATTGATGCAAATGTAGTTAATAAAGTCAGAAGACGGAAGTCGGAAGTCGGGAGTCAGAAGACGATAAAAGGCAATATTTCGATTTAAATGCTATTGCAAATCCGGATGTCGGAACTAATGACCTCATCCTGACTACTCAGATGAATTGTCCCTTCAAAGAAACTTTCGCCGTCGAGCAGGTTGGACATTATTTCCTGAACAAGGCTTTCCATTTGCAGATTGAATATATCCAGAATGTCGACCCACTTTAGGCGCCCCAAAAGTTTATTTTCCAATTCTCCGGAAAATTTCGCCGATTCGTAAACCAAATAAACGGTGGCTGAGCCTGTCGAAGCCTGAATAGCTTTAACCACCCCGCGCAAAACAACTTCAGAAACCTCAAGTCCGCTGGCTTCCTGAATACTCCTGATAGCGGCGTCATTCATGTCTTCGAGAAGACCAATGTTTCCTTTAATTCCGGAGTGTTTTCTTTTCAGCGGACCATCTTCCGCAATCTGGTGTAAAAGGATATGATCGGTTTTGTTGTCAAAAATAAACGTCAGTGTTTGGATAGATGGATTGCTCATTTTGTTGAAAAATCAGGAATTTATTGAATTCTGAATGATTGTCAAAGATAAACTTCATAGCTGAAGAATTCACGTTTGAAGCTATACATTTCATGAGAAATTTTGAAATTCGGACGTTCAGGTATTCGCAGAACGAACCCAAGGCAAATGTTTAATTCTTATCTTTGGGTGAAACAAATTGACCTGATTATGTCTGAAAACTGGACCCTTTCAAGAAGGAGATTTCTCGGAATAGCGGGAACAACGGTTGCGGGAATGATACTCTCGCCGAATTTATTTGCTAAAAGTGGTGAAAAGCCGATGATCAGATTTGGAGTGATTTCGGATATTCATTATGCCAATCGTGAACCGGCAGGAACCCGATTTTACAACCAGTCGCTTGGTAAAGTTCAGGAAGCAATTGATCGGATGAATCAGGAAAAGCTTGACTTTGCGATTGAGTTGGGCGATTTTAAAGATCAGGATGCCGTTCCCAATGAAGCCAATACCCTAAACTATCTCGCTGATATTGAGTTGGTATTTCAAAAATTCGATGGCCCGACTTACCACGTTCTTGGCAATCACGACACCGATGGAATTTCCAAGCAACAATTTCTGGAAAGGGTTGAAAATACAGGTATTCCGAGGACCGAAAGCTATTATTCGTTCAGTCGGAAAGGAATTCATTTTGTGGTTTTGGACGGAGACTTCACCAAAGAAGGAAAAGCGTACGATCATGGAAACTTCTCTTGGGATGATGCCAGCATTCCAGAGGAAGAGATCGATTGGCTAAAAGCCGATCTGAAACAAAATAACCTTCCGGTTATTGTTTTTATTCATCAAATGCTCGACGAATCGAAAGATGTGAAACAGGCTGTGCAAAATGCGGCGGAGGTCAGACAGATTTTGGAACAAGCAGGAAACGTACTTTGTGTAATTCAGGGACATGTTCACGAGGAAAGATACAATCTGATAAACGGAATTCATTATTATTCGGTGAATGCGGTTGTTGATGGCGATGGACCTGAAAATAATGCATACATGATTATTGATGTTTACAAAAATGGAAATTTGAAAATCGACGGATTTCGACGAAGCATTGATCGGGAAATCGTCAAATAATTTATGTCATGAAAAAGAAATTGGTTATCCTTTCAGGAGCCGGAATGAGCCAGGAAAGCGGAATCCGTACTTTTCGCGATATGGGTGGACTTTGGGAAGAATATGATGTATCGGAGGTTGCTACACCTGAAGCCTGGGCCAAAAACCCGATGCTGGTTATGAAATTTTACAACGATCGCCGGAAACAATTGTACGAATCGGAACCCAATGCAGGTCATATCGGCTTGGTGGATTTGGAAAAAGATTTTGAAGTACAAATCATTACCCAGAATATTGATGATTTGCACGAAAGAGCTGGTAGTTCATCGGTTTTGCATCTGCATGGCGAACTGAAAAAAGCGCGCAGTTCGGTTGACGAATCGCTCATTTATGACATTGACGGTTGGGAACTGAAATTCGGACAGAAGTGCGCCAAAGGCAGTCAGCTTCGTCCGTACATTGTTTGGTTTGGCGAAGCGGTTCCGGCCATGGACGATGCCATCCCCATTGTTGAATCGGCAGACATTCTGGTTGTCATTGGTACTTCACTGAATGTTTATCCGGCAGCCGGGTTGGTCAATTATGCGAAAAGAGAAACCCCAATTTTTGTAATCGACCCGGAACGACCTTCGGTTTTTATTCGGAATGTGAACTACATTCAGGAAAAAGCAGGTAAAGGAGTTGAAATCCTGAAAGAAAAATTAAAGGAACTAGTATGAAACAGTTTTATCTAATCATTTTGCTACTTACAATTACTAGTTTAAGCGGGTTTGCGCAGCGGTTTGAAGGAGGTGTGCTTGTCGGATTGAATGCTTCGCAGGTTGATGGCGATAATTATAGCGGGTACCACAAACCGGGAATAGCCCTGGGTGGATTTGTGCAAACGAACCTTTCACGGACGATTTACGCTGGAATGGAACTTAAATTCGCTCAAAAGGGTAGCCGGAACATCGACTCATTGGCGACTGACGGGCAGATCAAATACATTATGCGGTTGAACTATGTCGATCTTCCAGTTTATCTGGGCATTCGAACCGGTGAAAGAATTTCTCTACTGGTTGGTGTGTCGCCAAGCTATCTGATTAGTGGAACGGAATACAACGACTACGGAAAATTGACCGAACAAGACCAAAAAGCGTTCAGTGAATTCGATCTTCAGGGATTATTAGGTTTTCGGTTCCAGTTTACAAAGCGGCTTTTTGTTGATTTGCGAGGAGCATATTCCGTTTTGCCTATCCGTAAGCAGAAAGGAGATCCGCTGTGGTACTGGAGAAGTAACCAATTCAATAATTTGCTAAGTACGACAGTTCTGTATCGACTTGATTTCTAAAGCAGCCAATGTCATTTCCGGGTAAAACATAAAAAGCGGAGGCAGATTCTTCTCGAATTTGCCTCCGCTTTTATTATGATTGTACTTTTTCCAGAAGAACTGTAAAATGCCTCATAATTGCGGCTTCTTTCCTGATCAAAAGTCCAGTCCGGATCTCGTCGCGAATGGCAAGAATATTCTTCAATCCGGCAGCTACCACGTCCATGTGATTGTTCGAATAGGTTCGGCGAGGGATTGCCAGACGCAAAAATTCAAGTTTTGGGTATCGGTTATCGTTTGTCTCCGGATCGCGGTCGGCCAATAAGGTTCCTACTTCAACGCCACGAACACCAGCTTCTAAATATAGAATAATTGCAAGCGTTTGAGCAATGTATTCTTCTTTGGGCACGTGCGGCAAAAACTTTTTGGCATCCACAAAAACGGCATGTCCGCCAATAGGCTGCTGAATCGGAATTCCGTATTCCATAAGCTTGTTGCCAAGGTAATGAACCTGTTTGATACGGGTGTCCAGAAAGTCGTTGGTGGTTACTTCATCAAGACCAACAGCCAGCGCATTCATGTCGCGTCCGGCCATTCCTCCGTAAGTTACAAAACCTTCGTACATGATGTTGAACGTAGAGGCTTTATCGTACCAATCGATATTTCTCATGGCCATAAAACCCCCAATGTTTACCGCACCGTCTTTTTTGCTGCTCATGGTCATGGCATCAGCATAGGTAAACATTTCGCTCACGATTTCCTTGATAGTTTTCGTGGAATACCCTTCTTCGCGTTGTTGAATAAACCAGGCATTTTCGGCAAAGCGGGCCGAATCGAAAATTACCGGAACACCATATTCCGTTGCTATTTCCTTTACAGCTTTCAGGTTTGCCATTGAAACAGGTTGTCCTCCGGAAGAGTTGCAGGTAATGGTCATAATCATTGCCGGGATATTCTTTTCAGGCTGAAGCTTAAATACTTTTTCGAGTTTAAAAAGGTCGACATTGCCTTTAAACGGGAAAGTGCTGTCGGTATCAAAAGCCTCATCAATGGTGCAATCGATGGCTTTTGCCTTGCGGTATTCGATGTGTCCTTTGGTGGTATCGAAATGCGAATTTCCGGGAACCAGATCACCTTCTTTTAGGATAACCGAAAACAAAACATTCTCGGCAGCACGTCCTTGGTGAGTAGGCAAAAAGTGCTCGAATCCAAAGATCGATTGGATTTTTTCTTTTAGGTGATAGTAGGAGGACGATCCGGCATAGCTTTCGTCTCCAGTCATGATGGCTGCCCACTGGCGGTCGCTCATGGCTCCGGTTCCGCTATCGGTTAGCAGGTCGATAAAAACCTTATCGCTGCTCAGATTGAACAGATTGTAATTGGCATCGGCAATCCATTGTACGCGTTGCTCGCGGGTTGAACGGTAGATGGGTTCTACCATTTTGATTTTATAATTTTCGGCGAATGGTAAATTCATGGTAATAAATATTAAAGCACACGATTAATCAAACATCAATCAATGCAAGTTAAAGATGAACGAAATTATTATAAAGGAAATGAAATTAGAGCCGTCGGAATAACAGCAAATGGAAGTTACGCAGCAAAACCGTCCCTGTTTTTCAGGTTCAGGAAAAGCGGATTGAAAAGTGCAGTTAAAAAGATGTTTCTCAAAATGGCATTCATGACCGAATGGTTTATAGGTTACGAAGGTATAAAAACCATTTCTTGATTTTATGAATGTTTGTCAGGTTTATAGTTGAGAAATTAATCAATCAGGCAGTGGCCAATGTGGCGATACTTACCCTCGCATCGGTTTTTGATAAAATGGATGCTGCGCAGGCTTCGAGTGTTGAGCCAGTAGTTACGACATCGTCGATCAGCAAGATATGTTTTCCGGAGAATGCTTCAGGATCGGATAGTTCGAAAATGCCTTCCACGTTTTGCCAGCGTTCGAATCGGTTTTTTCGCGTTTGCGTTTCGGTGGCCGTGACTCGTTTCAGGTTATTAGCTGAAAGTTCTTTATTCATTTGTTTTGCAATTCCGGAAGCAATCCACCAGCTTTGGTTATAGCCGCGTTTCTTCTCTTTCTGTGGATGCAAGGGTACCGGACAAATTACGTCGACCGATGAAAATTCGGGTGATTGCAACAGGTCCATACCAAAATGTTTCCCGATCTCCTCACCAAGCTCTTTCATTCCTTTGTATTTCAGATTGTGCAACAAATTTTGGTACTGGCTACCTTTGCTGAATGTAAAAAAAGAAGTAGCATATTCAATTTCGACTCTTCCGTAGAACAACTGAGAAACCGGATTGTCAGGAACAAGATGATAATTAGTTCGGGGTATATGATGAAGGCAATGCAGGCAAATCCACTGTTCCTGTTCAATCAGCCTATCGCCACAAACCACACAAAGTCTGGGAAACAAGAGTTCGGTCAGGTAAAAAAATATTGGACTTTTCATCTCGGGTTATAGGCTGAGAATTGATTGAATTGACTTTCAATTAAATATAAAGAAAATTAGTATACGTTTAATGGGTTTTAGTGATTAATTATCTGCTGCATACGAGATTTAACCGTTGCCGACTTGCAATATTTTAGATATTTGAGCAAATGAATTCGACAATTGCTATACATTTGCAATTATATTCTGGATGAGTGTCAAATTACAATCTCTCACTACAAAAGTTTTTGTGTTGGAAGATTTTGCCGATGGCTGCAACTGTTCAGTAAGAAATTAATAAAGGCGAATATGAGTAGCATTATTAGAGTAGATGGTTATAACCTGACTGATGATTCGGATTTCTTGGATCGTCAAAACCATATGACCACTTACTTAAAGGATCAAATTAAAGATCTGTATTTCGATATTCATAAAGGAAACAAAACAGTTATTCCCCTTATTCTGAAACTGATCCAGAAGTTTCCCCAAAATCCGCAATTGAAGAACTGCCTGAGTATTGCCTACAATAATGTTGGTGAAATTGAAAAAAGTGAGGAAGTAAACCGGTGGGTTATGAAGGAGCATCCGGATTATTTGTTTGGAATATTAAATATCGCTGCGACCTATTTTCACCGGAATGAATTAGACAAAATTAAAACGCTCCTGGGTGAAAAGATAGAGTTAAAGGATTTATATCCCAACCGCGATGTATTTTATGTGGGCGAATTTACCAGTTTTACCAAATTTGCCATCCAGTACTTTTTTGAGACAGGAAATCTGGAAGACGCCGAATCGAGATTAAATTTATTGGATAAGTTGTTTCCTGATCATCAGGACACCAAAAGTGCTAAGGATTGGTTTCATTTTAGGTTACTTGAAAAGGGAATCAGAGGACTTAATCCGGAAAATGCTAAAAATGTAATTGCAAAGCAAAGTTCTTTTACAGAAGAACAAACGAGAGAAAATCCGGTTTTTGTTCATCATGAAATCTACTGTCTTTACGAATTTGACCTGAGCATTCCACGTATATTTATTGAAAATATACTTGCACTGCCCAGACCAAGCGTGATTGCTGACCTGGAACTGGTTTTGAATGATAGTATTTCAAGATATCGCTTTTTTGAAGAGCTTTTTGAAAACGATGGGATTGGTGAAGACCGACTTTCTTTTCCACTTCATGCCATATTGTTGCTTGCCGAATTAAAAGCCAAGGAAAGTCTGGGTTTAATTTTAAAGTTCCTTTCTTTTGAAAGTGACTTCCTTGTATTTTGGCTAGGCGATCACAAAACAGAAACAATTTATGAGCCATTATACTATCTTGGAGAGTCTCAACTCGATCAGCTTAAAGCATTTATGTTCAGGCCAAACGTTGATACTTATGTGAAAACCTCGGTATTAACTGCCGTTCAGCAAATTTATTTTTATCAGCCTCACCGAAAAAATGAGATCATCCATTGGTACGACGACGTAATTGATTATTTTATTGAAAATGCAGGCAATCAAAATCTGAACAGCAGCGAATTGTTGGCATTTATAGTTTCCGACATTACCGAAATAAGGGAAAAACGCCTTTTGCCCGATATTGAGCGATTGTTTCGGATGACTTATGTTTGTGAAGGAATTTGTGGCCCAATCCAGAAAGTCAGAACTGAATTCGAAAGAGAAGGAAATAATCAAGAATCGAAGCAAGATCTACTGGATATTTTTAACCGATACCTTGGATTTATTGGCACTTTCCTTCCCAAAAAGAAGAAGCAAGAGAAAAACAAAATAGATTTTCCGCTGGATCATAATGCAGAAATGTACACTAAAACCGGGCAAGACGATCCTTGTATATGTGGAAGCGGAAAAAAATTCAAGGACTGCTGCATGGATCGGCTGAATTAAAAAACTTGCGGTTACATACTTCCCAGCATATAGACCTTCGCTTTTCCATTGGGTTTTCATGTTTTATGTAAATTCAGGTCTATTCTGAGTAATTGCCTTAATACACCTTTCTGCCACCTT
>JBBQXI010000080.1:0-11983 GCA_038209805.1 Bacteroidales bacterium
ATGCCCAAACCAGAGACATGAGTAACCCATTTTTTAGCGAATACAAAACACCATTTCAGGTTCCGCCATTCAACAAAATTAAGCTGGAGCATTTTAAACCGGCCATGGAAGCAGGCATTGCCGATCAAATAGCAGAAATCAAAGCGATAACTGAGAATAAGGAAACCCCGACCTTTGATAATACCATTCTGGCATTCGACAATTCAGGTGAATTACTGACCAAATCACGCATCTTTTCTAACCTCAATTCGGCCAACACGAACGACCAGATGCAGGCATTGGCGCGAGAAATCACTCCGATGATGTCGGCTCACCGCGATAATATCATGCTCAATATGGATCTTTTCAAACGGGTAAAGAGCGTTTACGAAAAACGAAATTCCATGAATCTGAATCATGACCAAATGCGTCTGGTCGAAAAAATATATAACGATTTTGAACGCAGTGGAGCAAATCTTCCGGAAGACAAACAGGCTGAATTGCGCAAACTGAACGAGCAACTTTCGATGCAGACGCTCAAATTCGGCGAGAATACATTGGCCGAAACCAACAAAAATTTCAAATTGGTGATCGATAATAAAGATGATCTGAAAGGTTTGCCTGATGATGTGATTACCTCTGCTGCCGAACTGGCAAAAAAAGCTGGTCAGGAAGGAAAATGGATTTTCACACTTCAGAAACCAAGCATGTTGCCATTTCTTCAATATGCCGAAAACCGTAGCCTGCGCGAAAAATTGTATAAAGGATACCTGAACCGCGGAAACTATGATAACGCATTTGACAACAAACAGGTTATTGCAAACATCATCAAGCTGCGCGACGAACGTGCAAAACTTCTTGGATTTCCGAATTATGCAGCCTATGTGGTTGATGAAAACATGGCCAAAACACCCGAAAATGTTGATAATTTTCTGATGAAACTTTGGGTTCCGGCGCTCGAACGTGCAAAAACCGAACGCAACGACATGCAAGCCATGATTAATCAGGAAGGTGGTCAGTTCAAACTCGAATCGTGGGACTGGTGGTATTATGCCGAAAAGGTTCGTAAAGCAAAATACGATCTGGATGGAGCTCAGTTGAAACCCTATTTCAAGCTTGAAAATGTAATCAACGGAATGTTTTATGTGGCCAACAAACTTTATGGCGTGAAATTTATCAAACGAACCGATATTCCGGTTTATAACGATGAAGTGATGGCCTACGAAGTTCAGGAAGCTGATGGCCAACACATCGGCATTTTCTACATGGATTTTCATCCGAGACCCGGAAAAAATAATGGAGCATGGTGCACCTCTTTCCGTTCACAATCATATAATGACGGACAGAAAATTACTCCGGTAGTTTCCATTGTTTGCAACTTTACCCGTCCATCCGGCGATGTTCCTGCCCTGCTTAGTTTCGAAGAGGTAACTACATTGTTTCACGAATCGGGTCACGCTTTCCACTCGCTGTTTACTGATGGACCATACAAACGCACGGCTCGCGATGTTCCGCGCGATTTCGTGGAACTTCCTTCGCAAATCATGGAAAACTGGGCTTCGGAACCTGAAGTGCTGCGCGTTTATGCCAAACATTATAAGACTGGTCAGGTAATTCCTGAAGAACTGATTTCAAAATTAACCAAGAGTGCCCAATTCAATCAAGGATTTGAAACAGTTGAATTATTAGCCGCCTCATTGCTCGACATGGATTACCACACCAATCCGTTTAACGGCGACGTAGCAGCTTTCGAAAAAGCATCGATGGACAAAATTGGTTTAATTTCTGAAATTGCACCACGCTATCGCAGCACCTACTTTTCGCATATTTTCTCCGGAGGTTATTCGGCCGGATACTACGTTTACACCTGGGCCGCTGTATTGGATGCCGATGCTTTTGATGCCTTCAAGCAAAGCGGAGACTTGTTTAATCCTGAACTGGCAGCCAAATTCCGGACACTGTTGACCAAATCAGGATCAGACGAAGGCATGACAATTTACAAGAACTTCCGTGGACAGGAACCATCGATTGACCCATTGCTGAAACGTCGCGGATTAAATTAATTATCGAACAAAAACAATTTTAAAACCTTATAACATGCAGAAAATTGGAATTACTCTGGTTGCTGTCGCTCTTATTTTGAGTTCTTGTAATCAGAAAAAAGCACCACAAAAAGACATGAATAATCCATTCTTTAAAGAGTACACAACTCCGTTTCAGGTTCCGCCTTTCAACGACATCAAACTGGAACATTACATGCCAGCCATTGATGCCGGAATTGCTGAGCAGATTGCTGAAATAAAGGCTATTACCGACAACAAGGACGAAGCTACCTTCGACAATACGATTTTAGCTTTTGATTTGTCGGGTGATTTGTTGAACAATGTTGGCAATGTATTTTTCAACCTGAACTCGGCCAATACCAACGACGAAATGCAGGCTCTGGCACGCGACATCACTCCAAAACTTTCGGCTCATCGCGATAACATCATGCTGAACAAAGACCTTTTCAAACGGGTGAAAGCAGTATACGAAAAACGGAATGATTTAAAACTTGACGCCGAGCAAATACGGGTTGTTGAAAAATATTATCAGGATTTTGAACGAAGCGGCGCTAATTTGTCGGATGACAAGCAAGCTGAACTCCGCAAGCTAAACGACGAGCTTTCGATGGACGAACTTAAATTCGGCGAAAATGCATTAGCCGAGACCAATAAAAACTTCAAGTTGGTAATCGACAATGAAGCCGACCTGAAGGGTTTGCCCGCCGAAGTTATTTCCGCTGCTGCCGATCTGGCTAAAGCAGACAGTCTGGATGGCAAATGGGTTTTCACCCTGCAAAAACCAAGTATGCTTCCATTCCTTCAGTTTGCCGAGAACCGGGCTCTTCGCGAAAAATTATATACAGGTTACCTCATGCGTGGCAATAACGGAAATGCCAACGACAACAAAGAGGTGCTTGGCAAACTGGTAAAATTGCGCGAACAGAAGGCAAAACTACTTGGGTTTAATAACTGGGCGGCCTATGTTGTTGATGTTAATATGGCTAAGACTCCTGAAAAGGTGAACGAACTTCTTATGAAGCTCTGGACTCCGGCACTTGAGCGCGCTAAAAAAGAACGTGATGATATGCAAGCCATGATTGACAAAGAAGGCGGAAAATTTAAACTGGACATGTGGGATTGGTGGTTTTATGCCGAAAAAGTTCGGAAAGCCAAATACGATCTGGACGAAGCTCAGTTGAAACCTTATTTCAAGCTCGAAAATGTGATCGACGGCATGATTTACACCGCCAACAAACTTTACGGAATCAAATTCATAAAAAGAACCGACTTGCCGATTTACGATCCTGAAGTTATGACTTACGAGGTTCAGGAAGCCGATGGCAGGCACATTGGTATTTTCTACATGGATTTTCATCCACGCGCTGGAAAAAGCAATGGAGCCTGGTGTACTTCTTTCCGCAGCCAATCGTACAAAGACGGCAAAATGATTACCCCCGTAGTTTCCATCGTCTGCAACTTCACCCGCCCTTCCGGAGATGTTCCGGCATTATTGAGTTTCGATGAAGTAACTACTTTGTTCCACGAATCAGGTCACGCGCTTCATGCTTTATTTACCGATGGGCCTTACCGTCGCACTGCAGGAAGTGTTCCGAACGACTTTGTTGAACTTCCTTCGCAAATCATGGAAAACTGGGCATCAGAGCCTGAAGTTCTTAGCGTGTACGCCAAACACTATAAAACCGGAGAAGTGATTCCGCAACAATTGATTAGCAAACTCGAAAAAAGCGCACAATTTAATCAGGGTTTCGAAACCGTTGAATTACTGGCAGCTTCGATGCTCGATATGGACTGGCACACGATTCCGTTCAACGGCGATGTGGAAGCCTTTGAAAAAGCCGCAATGGATAAAATCGGCTTGATTAAAGAAATTGCCCCACGTTACCGTAGTACTTATTTCTCACATATTTTCTCCGGAGGTTATTCTGCAGGTTACTATGTATACACCTGGGCAGCTGTGCTCGATGCCGATGCATTCGATGCGTTCAAGCAAAGCGGTAACATTTTCAATCCTGAAATTGCTGCCAGATTCCGCACTTTGTTAACCAAATCAGGATCGGACGAAGGAATGACTATTTACAAAAATTTCCGTGGTCAGGAACCTTCGATAGAACCACTTTTGAAACGCAAAGGCTTGAAATAAAAATACACCAGATATTATCTCAGGAAAAGACCCGTTTCGCAAGCACGAAACGGGTCTTTTCATTTCAAAAAAAAATAAACTTTAAAATAGGGTAACCTTTTCTGTTTTACTTGGATAAATAATATTAAGACATACTTGTCTTTTATTGTTCTTAACGTACGATTTCCAATTAAAACACGACCTCTATGGCAGATTTTACTCAAGCATTTCAGTTGATGATAGCCCATGAAGGAGGCTATGGCAGCGATCCGGATGATCCAGGTGGCGAAACCTATAAAGGTGTTGCACGCAAAATTTTCAGCAAATGGGACGGTTGGACAAAAGTCGATATCTTGAAGCGACAGACTGGTTTTCCGGCCAACCTCGACAAAGATCCCGAACTTCAGCAAAACATATCCGACTTCTATCGGGTCACTTTCTGGGATAAAATAAACGGTGATCAAATTACTAATCAGGAAATCGCCAATTCGATCTTTGATTTTGGCGTCAATGCTGGTGTTGGAACAAGTGCTTCATTGGCGCAGATGGTGGTTGGCGCCAAATCTGACGGGGTGATCGGACCAAATTCAATCTCAGCAATCAACAACTTTGATCCCGAACATTTTTTGGCATCATTTACAGTTGCCAAAATTGCGCGCTATGTAAATATCGTAAAGAAAAGACCGACCAGCCGGAAATACTTCTATGGCTGGGTAATCAGAGCTTTAGGCGAAAACGCCTAATTTATTTACTACTACACCATTTACAATTTACGAATACTGCGCATGAGTAAATTGCAAATCGTAAATCAATAAATTGTAAATCAATCAAATCATGGGATTTCTACAAAACCTATTTTCAGGAGGAGCCGGTACGCTTGTCGATTCGGTGGGCAAAGTGCTCGATAATGTGATTACAACCAAGGAAGAAAAAATGTCGCTCGATAATGAAATCAGAAAGTCGGAGATGCAATATCAATTGGACATGCAAAAACTTTCGAACGAAGAGCAACAAATGATCCTAGGAGACCTCAACAGTGCCCGTCAACGCGAGGTTCAGGTGCAGACCAGCGAATATGCCACCCAACTTGCGAAAAATGTCGCACCTTACTTGGCACTTGGAACAACTTTTATCACACTTACATTATTTTTTGTCCTGATATTCAGGCCGGGAAATGTACCTCAGGAGAGTAAAGAGATTATCCTTTATATTCTAGGTGTTCTTAGCGCCGTTCTGACCCAGATCTACAGTTACTACTTTGGATCATCGGCAGGCAGTGCGGCCAAATCGCATACTCTTGCCAGTCAAATTAAAAAAGAGACAACCTAAAATTAGTAGCCCGTCTCTGATCTCAGAGACGGGCTACAATTCAATTTCGATAATTCAAATTGATTATACCGGAATCATAAGTCTATAACTTCATCAAATCCTCAATTTCATCGGGAGTAACTGGTATCCGATCTCCAATAATCTCGCTTCCGGTTTCAGTAACCAGAATATCATCTTCAAGGCGAATTCCGCCAAAATCCAGATAACCCGAAAGTCGATCGAAGTTTATAAAATCAGTATTTATTTTCTCGGCCTTCCATTTTTCGATCAATGCCGGAATAAAGTAGATTCCCGGTTCATTGGTTATAACAAATCCAGATTGAAGTCTCCGCCCCATGCGCACATAGGCCGTACCAAACTGATCAACTGGCCGGGTTTCGTCGTCATATCCCACATAAATCTGTCCCAAATCTTCCATATCGTGAACGTCTAAACCAAGCATATGTCCCAATCCATGAGGCATAAATAAAGCATGTGCCCCATTCCTGACAGCTTCCTTTACATCGCCTTTCATCAAGCCTAAATCTTTCAAGCCTGAAGCAATAACTTCGGCAGCAGCCAGATGAACTGATAAATAAGTTGTACCCGGCTTAGTTAATTCACGACCTCTGTTGTTTGCAGCCAAAACAATCTCGTAAATCTCACGCTGCTTTTGGGTAAATTTTCCACTAACCGGAACGGTTCTCGTGAAATCAGATGCGTAATGAGATCCGATTTCAGCACCGGCATCAACCAACAATAACCGTCCATCCTTCAACATTTGCGAATGATCGTGGTTGTGAAGTGTTTCACCGTTCTGCGATAAAATAACAGGAAACGAAACCATTCCTCCTCCTGAATTGGCTATTCCTTCGATAGTTCCGGCAATGGTTTGTTCCTGAACCCCAGCTTTAGCCATTTTCATAGCAGAAACATGCATTTGGTAACCAACTGCACAGGCTTTCCGAATCTCAGCTATTTCCTGTTCCTCTTTCACCGACCGCAAAGAGACTATCGCTTTAATCAATTCAAGCGAAGAATAAGAAGTTAATTTTGATGGAGAAATTCCCAAAAGATCGCTGAGTAAAAGTTTATTTTCGGCGCGATATGGCGGCAGAAAATGTATTTTCCGGCCAGACCGTATAGCCTTATCAATAATCACCTGAAGATTTTTGTAGGAATCTGTTTTGGTAATTCCTACGCTGGCTGCTTTCTCCTTTAATGAAACCTGAGGCCCCATCCAGATAATATCTTCAATACTTACGTCATCTCCAAAAATGATTTCGTCACCCGAATCAGCATCGATAACACCTGCCAATCGCTGAAAATCAAGCCCAAAAAAGTATAAAAACGAACTATCTTGCCTGAAATAATAAGTATTATCAGTATAATTCATTGGAACATCAACATTCCCAAGAAGAACAATTAAGCCCTCTGATATATTGTGTTTTAAATAACGGCGACGAGTAATATATGTATCTGAACTAAACATGCATTTAAATTTTAAAATTAGTTACGGAAGGTAGAAAAAATACCTTTCATAAGAAACGATTTAGTTCATACTAATGTTTTATACCATATAATTTAACATGAAATCAGACCCTGAAAATTCCAACTGCGAATGAAATATTTCGTAACTTATAACAACCAAAAATCGCTGCGCCATGAACAATACTTTGATGGTTTACCTAAGCAAGAGGCTGCACCAAAATGATCCGAAATATGTGGAACATAGCAGCCAACCCGGGCCAGTAATTTGCATTTCAAGAGAAGTTGGCTGCGGGGGCGTAAATATTGCCAAACAACTGGCCATTGAGCTTGACAAACAATGTGTATGCAAGAAATGGAAAGTACTAAGCAAAGAAATTCTTCAGGAAAGTGCTCGTGGTTTAGACATGGATCCGAATAAACTACGGAACTATTTAAAAGAGGGAGATCGGGGTCTAATTGATGATGTTTTATCAGCCTTCAGTGAGAAAAGATTTAAAAGCGATCGAAAAATCAGCAAAACCCTTATTGATCTGGAACTTAGTTTCGCTAACGATGGTTTCTGCATTATTGTTGGACGAGCTGGTCATATTATTACCAAGGACATTGAAAAATCACTACTTGTCAAATTGACCGCGCCACTCGATTGGCGAATCAAACAAATCATGGAAAAGAATAGACTAAACCTCAGAGAAGCTGTTGAATTTATTGAAAAAACAGAGAAAGAACGTGAGAATTTTAGGAAACACATTGCTGGTGATCGAACCCAGACCGAAGAATTTGACCTGTCAATTAACTTAGCCAGAATGAGAATTGAAAATGTAATTCTGCTAATTAGCCAAGCCTCACAGATCAAAGGATTGCTCGAAACACACAAAAGTAAGGTCGAAGTATTTTAAGAATTCCAAATTTCAGATTCCAAATTCCAAGTCAGTATCGCGACTTGGAATTTAGAATCATGAATTTGAAATTATTTAAGCCATTTGTCTAACCATTGTTTAAAGACCCGCTGCCATAAAATGCCATTTTGTGGTTGCAAAACCCAATGATTTTCGTCCGGAAAGATTAACATTTGAGCCGGAACTCCTCGCAAAACGGCAGCATTAAAGGCTGCCATACCTTGAGATGCCAAAATACGATAGTCTTTTTCACCGTGAATAACCAAAATCGGCGCATCCCATTTATCGACAAATAAGTGAGGCGAATTGGCATACGACCGCTGCGCTATTGCATTTGCTTTATCCCAATACGGTCCGCCCAAATCCCAATTCACAAACCACATTTCTTCGGTCTCCAGATATTGCTGTTCCAGATTGAACATCCCGTCATGCGCGATGAAAGCTTTAAACCGTTTTTCGTGATGACCTGCCAGCCAGTAGACAGAGTATCCGCCATAACTTGCACCAACACAACCCAATTTATCTTTATCAACAAACGGTTCTTTTGCCATAGCATCAATCGCCGAGAGGTAGTCTTTCATATTCTGGCCACTATAATCACCGCTGATTTGTTCCAGCCATTCTTGCCCGAAGCTTGGCAATCCGCGACGGTTCGGAGCTACAACAATATATCCGTTTGCTGCCATCTGCTGAAAATTCCAGCGATACGACCAAAACTGGCTAACAGTTGATTGCGGACCACCCTCGCAAAACAAAATAGTTGGATATTTCTTGTTTGGATCAAAATGAGGTGGATAAATCACCCAGGTAAGCATTTGTTTATCATCGGTGGTTTTTATCCAGCGTTCTTCCACTTTTGATAAAGTCAGTTGATCTAAAATGGGTTTATTCTGGAATGAAAGTTCAGTTTCAGCGCCCGTTTTAGAATCGATGGCATAAATTTCATCGGGTTTGCTCATCGAGTGTTTCATGCCGACAAGCTTATCTTTTGCTTCAGCAACAAAAGCATAATCCTGAATTCCTTTTGTAATCGCCACAATCTTTTTACTGGCAAGATCCAAACGATAAACCTGTGTTAATGCATGCCAACAACTAATAAAATAAATTGATTTGCTGTTTGCACTCCAGGAAATATTTGTTGAATTCTGATCAAAATTTGCAGAGTAATCAATTTTTTCTCCAGTCGCAAGATTCATCACAAACAAGCGGATTTTATCAGCTTCATATCCATCACGCTCCATGCTTTCCCAAGCCAACCATTTTCCATCAGGTGAGAAAACCGGATTCTGATCGTAACCCATCATTCCGAGAGTCTTGTTTTCCGTTTTCTTCGTTTCAACGTTGTAGATATATATATCAGAATTGGTAGAAAGTGCATATTCTTTCCCCGTCTTTTTCCGGCAAGTATAAGCTATTGTTTTGCTGTCGGGGCTCCAGTCTAATTGTTCAACGCCACCAAAAGGCTTCATCGGGCTTTCGTAAGGTTCGTCTTCGAGCAGATCAACAGCATTCGCGATTTTTCCGTTTTTATAGTCAGCAACAAAAGGATGAGGAACTGTTTGCACCCATTCGTCCCAATGTTTATACATCAAATCATTCTCAAGATATGCATTGGCTTTGGGTAAATCAGGAAACAGATCATGAACATCCTTCTTCATTTTCACATCGGCAGTAAACATGATTTTGGTTCCATCAGGAGAATATTTAAATCCTGAAATTCCACCTTTTATTTCTGAAATCTGAACAGGTTCTGAACCATCCAAGTTCATTTCCCAAAGCTGCATTTCTCCTGATTTTGAAGATAGAAAACCAATCCGTTTGCCGTCAGGTCTCCAGACTGCTGAAGATTCTTTTTCCGGAGTTGAAGTAATTTGTACAGGGACACCGCCATTAACTGAAACGGTGTATAAATCGCGATACGATTTGTTATCTTCGATGTTGTAGTTGGTTACCGAATACAAGACAGTTGTTCCGTCAGGCGAAACAACTGGGTCGCCAATCCGGCCAAAACTCCACAACACTTCGGGTGTCATCACATCTGAAGCCAGTTTTTTAACTTCAGGATTCGAATTCATAGTCATTTCTTTTATCGTTTTCGGATTTGTAAATGAAAACAAAGTAGCCGCTATGGCCAATAAACAAACAGACTTTATCATGCTGGCTAGTTTAAATATTCCCTTATTATATCTGATTTAAAGGTTGTGAATGTAAGGATTGTAGGGCAATAAAAAAATGAAAAGCATCTGCTTTTAATAACAGATGCTTTCACAAAAAACCGAATTGATTGAAACAGTTTCTAGTATTTGTATTCTCCAGTATATTCAAAATCCTTACCATCAAATCCCTTGGCGACAACCTTGAAGGATGTACTATTTTTTCCGGCTACCTTTAAAGCGCTTAAATCAAATGAAACATAGGCCGAAAGTGGAAATCCTTCTGTATCGTCATTGTTATTGTGCCTTAACTCAAGGATTACAGGACCACTTTCAGTATTTATTGCGCCAGGTTGTTTCACCAAATTTATGAAATGTGTCTTGTTGCCACCCCAGTATTTTAATTCGAAATTCAGCATGTTGTTTTTTACCCATTTATCTTTAACAAAAATAGGATCATTACCAATGCTATCTTCTTTCGCAGGAGTAATGTCAAAAATACCCTTGTACAATATCTTTCGCAATGAATTGATTTGCACATAATAGAATTCATTGTGTTCGGGATTATTCTTATTACCCAAAATAGTAAAGTTGACCAAAACTCGTTCATTATTAAAGACATCCTTATCAAAAATGGAATTGGTTGCAGGGTAAAGCACTTCGCCGTCATCCATTGCAATCGTATATGATTCAGATGAGGCATCTTTATTCACCAATCCAAATCCAACCCAGGCATCGCTTACGGAATTTAAGCATTCATCATCATCCATATCGCAGCCTGACATCAGGCCTAATAAGGAACCAACCAATAATAAAACAAATAGCTTTTTCATTTTAATTCTATATTTATAAATTGTTTTCAATTGCATATTCCCAATAACAGCTCAATTTGACGAACTAACAATGGAATACACAGGCTTTCCGGTAATAATTGTTCAAACTATAGATACAGATAATCGTTCTTTGGTTGCGTCATGCTTTGATTTTTTAATAAAATTCCGAACTACTTCGTAATATTATTTCTGGCACAGCAATTGACGTATCACATGTACATACTTACATATTTAGGCGATTTTCTTGACCTTCGTTTTGGGTCAAGCTTAATAACAAAAACACAAACAAATAAAATACAATAAGTTATGAAACATCTATTTTTAACTGTAGCCGTGGTCGCAATTGTGTTTTCGGCCTGCGGAAATAAAAAACAGGAAGTCAATAAGAATACTGGGATTACAAACTCGTCAGTAAAAACAACAGAAACAAATGGTTCTGAAAAATTGACAAAAGCCCTGTTTGTTGAAAAAGTTTGGGATTTTACTAAGTCGCCAAACGACTGGAAATATCTGGGAAATAAACCAGCAATTATTGATTTTTATGCCGATTGGTGCGGACCATGCAAAATTGCAAGTCCGATACTTGATGAAGTTGGTGAAGAATATGCGGGTAAAATTCTGGTTTATAAAATCAATACCGATCAGGAACGTGAATTGGCTCAGGTATTTGGCATCACTGGAATTCCGGCATTCCTATACATTCCAGCAAGCGGGAAACCGGTCATGATGTCAGGAATTGGCAGATCGAAAGAAGATACCAAGAAAATGTTTATCGAGAATATTGAAAAGTATCTTTTGGTGAAGAAGTAAAATGGAGAAGGAAGTCAGAAGACCGGAGATGGAAGTCACAGTAAAGCACAAAAAACAAAAACCCCGAAATTGCTTTCGGGGTTTTCTATTTAATCGAATTGAATGATAAGAACTATTTTGCTCTTTCCAGAGTAATGGTTTTGGTTGGCTGATCGCAAACTTCTGTTGGCCCCCAATACTGGATTGGTCCTGGGTAAACAAATGAAGTTTCAATAGCCCATTTTTCACGGTTTGCTGCCAAGAACTTGAATGGAGCACTATCGAGTTCAACCAATGCCTTCTGAATTACCGGTTTCATGTGTCCATGGCGACGTTCCATATTCATCAT
>JBBQXI010000081.1:0-11917 GCA_038209805.1 Bacteroidales bacterium
CTCAATTATGGGCAAAAGCTACTGATTTGAATTTCTACGACTTCGTTAACACGCAAATAAATACACGAAGCCTTAGAAATAAAACAACAAGTAATATTTCCGCACCATTTTATATGAGAAATTAGCCAAACTCCAGTGAGCGGGTGACTCCGAGTCACCCGCTCACTAAATTATAGTTTTATTCCCAAATGATAGAAAACAAATGACCACACATCCGTATATTCATCGATAACTTTTGCGGTTGGTTTCCCTGCCCCATGACCTGCTTTTGAATCGATACGCACCAAAAGAGGTAGTTTATTTCCGGCTCCATATTCCTGAAGACGAGCCATATATTTAAACGTGTGTGCCGGAACAACCCGGTCGTCGTGATCGGCGGTTGTTGCCAATACTGCCGGGTATCTGGTATCTTTCTTTATGGTATGGTATGGTGAATACCCATAAAGGTATTTAAACATTTCTTCACTGTCTTCGCTGGTTCCATAATCACCTGCCCATGCCCAGCCAATTGTGAATTTATTGAAACGAAGCATATCCATTACTCCAACCTGTGGAAGCGCTACTTTAAACAATTCGGGACGCTGATTGGTAACTGCACCAATAAGTAAACCGCCATTCGATCCACCCTGAATAGCCAGTTTTTCGCTTGAAGTATATTTCTGGTTAATGAGGTATTCGGCTGCACCAATAAAATCGTCAAAAACATTTTGCTTTTGCAATTTTGTTCCGGCCAGATGCCATTCTTCGCCATATTCGCCACCTCCGCGAAGGTTAGCCATGGCAAATACTCCGCCATTTTCGATAAATGCAATGCGTGCTGAAGAAAAAGAAGGAGTCAAGCTGATGTTAAATCCACCGTAGGCATATAGAAGTGTTGGGTTTTTACCATTCAGTTCCAATCCTTTTTTGCTAACAATGAACATCGGTATTTTTGTGCCGTCTTTGCTGGCATAAAAAACCTGATTCACTTCAAAATCATCAGGATTAAACTTTACTTCTGGCCTGAAATGGAGTGATGATTGGTTAGTTGTAAAATCGTATTTGTAAACTTCGCCCGGAGTGTTGAATGAAGTATAGCTATAGAATGCCATCGTGTCATTTTTCTTTCCTGAAAAGCCGCCAACTGTACCAATCCCCGGAAGTTTAATTTCCTGATCAAGAACGCCATCGTATGAATAAAGCTCGGTTTTACTATGTGCATCGGTCATGTAATTCACCACCAGTTTGCCGGCAATCATGCTAACCGATTCCATCACATCTTTTTTCTCCGGAATCACATCTACCCAGTTTGCTTCTTCTGGTTTATTGGTATCGATTCTGATCAGGCGGTATTTAGGCGCTTTGTAATTGGTGCGTACGTAAAGGTTGTCGCCAATGTTGTCAACCGGATTGAATTCTGATTCGTAGCTATCCATCAGGTTAATAAATGCACTATTCTTTTTGCTGAGGTCTTTAAAGTCGAGTGCATTACCATGAGTTCCAATGCTTTTCGAAACCAACAGAAAGCGCTTGTCTTCTGTTGTCCCCGCGCCAAACATGTGTTTCGCATTTTTCGGATCACTCACAATTAATTGGTCGGCCGATTGGTCAGTACCTAATTTGTGAAAATAGACTTTCTGAAATTCGTTGGCTTTCGATAATTCGCTGCCAGCTTCGGGTTTGTCGTAGGCGCTATAGAAAAATCCGTCGTTGTACCAACTTACTCCTGAAAACTTAACCCATAAAATATGGTCAGGCAGCGTTTCTCCGGTCTCAATATTCTTCACAAATATTTCGTTCCAGTCGGAACCTGATTTGGCAACCTGATAAATCAAGTATTTTCCATCGTTGGAAACTTCGGCGCTGGTTAATGCTGCGGTTCCATCCGTTGTTAAAGTATTCGGATCAAGTAAAACTTGTGGTTCAACAGCCAGGTCGGTAGTTGTGTATAATACACTTTGGTTTTGCAATCCATTGTTTTTAAAGAAGAAGAATTTACCAGCTTCTTTAAATGGAGTTCCATATTTTGGGTAATCCCACAACTCGGTCAAGCGGGTTTTGATCTGATCGCGATATGGAAGTTTGTTCAGGTAATCGAATGTTAATTTGTTCTCGGATTTTACCAATTCGGCTGTTTCTTCTGAATTATCGTCTTCGAGCCAGCGGTATGGGTCTTCAACTTCGGTACCGAAATAAGTATCTTTTACATCGCCTTTCTTTGTTGGCGGATACTGGAGTGGTTTTTCAGAGCAAGACATCATAAATGACAGTGCTAAAAAGGAAATAATTACTCGTTTCATAAAATATTGTTTGGTTGTAAATATACTGTTTGTAGGGAACAAAATCTTATCTGTATCTGTTTCCTTATTTTAATTACACCATTAATCTCGGTATTTACCATGAATGATCAACTGTCGTTTTATCAACAAAAGCTGCAATTCGAGATAGATTCTTGGGATTTATCTGTAGCACTTTCCGGAGGAGACAAAATTACAGTGATTGATGCCAGATCATCTGAGGCTTACCAAAAAGAGCATATTCCGGGCGCGGTAAATATCCCACATCGAACAATGACCGAATCTTCAACTTCTCATTTAGACAAGGACGCTTTGGTTGTTACCTATTGTGATGGAATTGGCTGCAATGCATCGACCAAAGGAGCCCTGAATATGGTGAATTTTGGTTTTAAAGTGAAGGAATTAATTGGTGGGCTCGATTGGTGGAAACGTGATGGCCATGAAACCGTAGGTTCAGATGCGAAAGGTAAAGAACCAATTGTTTGTGGTTGTTGATGAAATTTGTATTCTAGACTATGTTATAAACAAAAAATGCCCGACTAGCGGGCATTTTTATTTATCTGTGATATTATCATTCTGATTATCGGCGATCACCACCACCGCGGTTATCACGGCGATCTCCGCCACGATTGTCTCTGCGGTCACCACCACGATTGTCTTCGCGACGTGGAGGACGGTCATCGTTGCTGCGTTCTGGTCTCTCAGGTCTGTCTGGCATACCTTCTGGTTTTGGAAGCAATACACGACGAGATAATTTCATCTTGCCATCGCGGTCCATATCCAAAAGCTTCACTTCAATTTCCTGTCCTTCAGTCAGTTCTTCTTCAACCGTTTGTAACCGGTTCCAGCTGATTTCAGAAATATGGAGCAAACCTTCTTTTCCTGGCATGATTTCAACAAATGCACCGAATGAAGTGATCGATTTTACTTTTCCCTTGTAGATTTCTCCTTTTTCAGGAATAGCTACAATCATTTTGATGCGGGCAACGGCAGCGTCGAGTGATTCTTTGTTTACACTCGAAATCTGTACAAAACCGATGTCATCGCGTTCTTCAATCGAAATAACCGTTTTGGTTTCTTCCTGAAGTTTCTGAATGTTTTTTCCACCAGGGCCGATGATTGGTCCGATGAATTCTTTAGGAACCTGAATGATTACCACACGTGGAACGTTTGGTTTGTAATCTTCACGAGGTTCTGAAATCACTTTCATAATTTCGCCCAGGATGTGTTCGCGACCTTGTTTGGCCTGAAGCAATGCCTGAGAAAGAATTTCGTACGACAATCCACCAACTTTAATGTCCATCTGGGTAGCAGTAATCCCTTTTGAGGTCCCGGTTACCTTGAAGTCCATATCGCCCAGGTGATCTTCGTCGCCTAGGATGTCAGAAAGAACTGCAAATTTATTGTTGGCAGGGTCGGTAATCAAACCCATAGCGATACCAGAAACCGGACGTTTCATTTTCACACCGGCATCCAACATACACATGGTTCCGGCACAAACCGTAGCCATTGATGATGAACCATTTGATTCCAAAATATCTGAAACAATACGTACCACATATGGGAAATCTTCAGGAATCATTTTTTTCAATGCACGTAATGCCAAGTTTCCGTGACCGATTTCACGACGACCAACTCCACGAGGCACTTTAGCTTCACCAACCGAGAATGGAGGAAAGTTGTAATGCAACAAGAATTTTTCGACTCCCTGGTAAGTTACGCTGTCGATTTTCTTTTCGTCCATCTTTGTTCCCAAAGTGATTGAAGAAAGCGACTGAGTTTCGCCACGGGTGAAAATAGCAGATCCGTGTGAGCCAGGCAGGTAATTCACTTCACCCCAGATTGGACGAATCTGAGTGGTTGTACGACCATCCAAACGAATACCTTCGTCGAGAATCATGCGGCGCATGGCTTCTTTTTCAACGTCGTGGTAATATTTTTTGATCAGTTTGATGTTGGTGCCGAGATCGATTTCTGAATTTTCAGCATTAGCTGCTTTGTATTCATTCACGTATTCTTCAACAATGGCATGAAAACCTTCAATGCGCAATGCTTTGTCATTTAAACGTTGAGTAGCCAGTTTGTAACAGGCAGGATACAAATCTTCGAAAACCTTAGCTTTCAGATCGGCATCGTTTACTTCGTGGCAATACGTACGTTTTGTTTTTCCAACTAAGGCAGCTAATTCCTCCTGAGCTTTACACTGGATTTTGATTGCATCGTGGGCAACACGAATGGCTTCGAGCATATCTTCTTCCGAAACTTCGTCCATTTCGCCTTCAACCATCATAATGTTTTCGTATGAAGCGCCAACCATGATGTCGAGATCAGCTTTTTTAAGCTGCGAAAAAGTTGGGTTCACAATCATTTTTCCGTTAATACGTGCCACACGAACTTCAGAAATCGGAGTTTCGAAAGGCACATCTGAAACGGCAATAGCAGCAGATGCAGCAAGTCCGGCCAAAGAATCGGCCATTACTTCAGAATCTGAAGAAATGAGGGAGATCATCATGGCTGTTTCAGCATGAAAATCGGCAGGAAACAATGGACGTAAAGCACGGTCAACCAAACGGCCAATCAAAACTTCATCATCCGAAGGACGTGATTCACGTTTCAGGAACCCGCCAGGGAAACGACCCGCAGCGGCAAATTTTTCACGGTAGTCAACCGAAAGTGGCATAAAATCCACGTCTTCTTTGGCATCTTGTGCAGCCACAACGGTTGCCAGTAACATTGTGTCACCCATCCGAACAACCACCGCGCCGTCGGCCTGTTTGGCTAAACGGCCTGTTTCAATGGTAATGGTGCGGCCATCCCCAAGGTCAATTGTTTTAATAATTGCTTGATTCATAATTTTTTGAATAAATAAATTTTTTATGGTACTACAAATGGGCGTGGTGGGGTATTTTTATTCAGAAAAACGAGTTTGCTGAAGTTTGCCGTTAAAACATGGTACCTGCATATTTTAATAAGGCTTATAAAAATAAGAAAAGGCAATAAAAATATTGCCTTTTCAGTGATAAATTATCGACGTAAGTTAAGGTCTTTGATAATCGCACGGTAACGGTTGATGTCCTTTTTCTTTAAATAATCCAAAAGACTACGGCGTTTTCCTACTAAGGTGATCAAAGCACGCTGAGTGCTAAAATCTTTTTTGTTTAACTTCAGGTGATCGGTCAGGTGGCTGATGCGGAATGAAAACAAAGCAATCTGTGCTTCTGACGATCCGGTGTTTACAGCTGATTCGCCGTATTTTTCGAAGAATTCAATCTTCTTTTCAGGTGTTAAATACATGTAATGTTTTTTAAATTATTGTACAATATTTAAGCAGCAGAATTGCTTTCAATAACAACCGCTTAAAATTAATTTGCTAAAAGCGTCGCAAAAATAATCAAATATCTTTGAAATTCAAGTGGGTAGATGATTATTTTCGGATGTGAAATATTTTGGACTAATGAAGCCCCAGGTATAGTGATATCTCAGAAGTCTGTGAATATTGAATGATTTCTTCAAACGTATTTATTTCACGATATTCCTTGTAATTTCTCCATTGATATTCAAACGAAAGTCCTAAACTAATTTTCTTACACAGGTCCTTTTTCATGATCATTGCTTTCAATCCAAACGAAGGCTTTAGGAAGTATTTTCGATTAAATTCATGCGTTTTTTCAACACCGCTCGCCTGTTGACTGGCCCACCAACTCCTTGTCAAATTTTCATAGTTTGTAATCAGGTATTTCCCGGAAGGGCCCACCCCAAAAAACAATCCTTTTGCAAGTTTGAATTGTGCCAAAGTAGCTAACTCCAGATTAATACTTAAGATTGAACCTTTCCAAGAAGAACCTCCCCCTAAACCTCCATATCCAATATTGTCAACAGCTAATCGTTCGAGATTTATTCCAATATCAGGTCTGAACGAAAACTTATTTTCCGGGTTATACCAGCTTTGATTAAAGCCAAGTTTTAGTGAAGATCCAAGCTCAGCATCGATTGAATGATCGATTGAATGTTTTGGCAGAATGACTCCAATCGTAAAACTGGTTTCCCTTTTCCATTGGGCGGTAAGCGATGTTGGAAGGAAGAAGATAAACAATAAGATAAATAAGATTGGATTTCTCATGGCTATTGGTTGAACTAAATGAATGGCTAATTCACAAAATAATCGGCTGACCACTTACTACTTAGTGGTTGTATGTGTAATCAAATTATCGCTAATTCTCCAGTAAATTCCGGAACTCCTTGATTTGAACCGGCGAGCCCAACACAAAAAGCTGGTCGCCACGGCTGAGCGTTAATTCAGGATCGGGATTGAATACGTATTTGGCACCACTGATTTTAATACCAACAATGTTGATTCCTGATTTATCCTTCAACTGCAATATTTTCAGGGCTTTATTTACAAAATGAGCAGCCATGTGTGTGCACGATATTTCTTCGAGACTGACATCTTTGCTTTTCTGTAACAGGATGTATTCCAGAAATTCAACCACATCGGGCTGAGTAACCAGTTTGGCCATTCGTTGTCCGCCAATACGTTCAGGCATAATAACATTCGTTGCGCCAGCTCTGCGAAGTTTGGTGATGGACTCAACCTCAGATGCCCGACTGATGATTTTCAATCCTGGGTTCATGCTTCGTGCCGTAAGAACCACAAATACATTGTCGGCATCGTTTGGTGTTGTAGCAATCAGGGCTTTGGCATGTTCGATCCGAGCCTGTAATAGTACCTCTTCGCGGGTGGCATCTCCTCGAATGTACAATAGGTTTTCATCCTCACAAATGCGGCCTATCACATTTTCGCGTTTGTCGATGACTACAAAATCAACGCCGTAATCGCGTAATTCCATGGCAGCTTGCTCTCCATTTCGGCCATAACCAATAATGATGGTATGGTCTTTCAGTTTCATGATTTTTTTGTCCACGCGGTATGTTTTTAAGTAATTTTTCAGTTCTCCATCGAAAATAAAACGAGCTAGATTCGATCCAACCCAAGCCAAACTTCCCAGACTGAACATGATCAGTCCAGAAGTAAATAGCTTCCCGACATCCGAAAGTGGATGAATCATTCCAAATCCAACGGTTGAAATGGTAATTATGGTCATGAAGAAAGCATCGATCAGCGGATACTGCTCGTAACCCCAATAAAACAAGGTGCCGGTAGAGATGAGTAGCAAAAGCAATATTGCGCCAGTTCGGATGGTCTGGTTGGATACTGCCTGAAATTTATTGTATGGTTGGCTCATTTGACGAATGATTGACAGAAGTTATGATCTTCGCTCCCAATTGGCAATGTAAACATTTTTTGACTTCGCAATAACTGTTTTTTAACTGAATCAAGGCCTGAGTTTCGAATGCCGATCGACTGTCGATTCCCAACTCATTCCACTTCCGGATAATTTGATTCGATTCAGGAGCCGTTTTTTCCAACAGCAGCAACGCACGATCTTTCATCGCCTGATCCATATGTTGGTCGCCATAAACAAAAAGTAGTGGGGCAATCGTGTTAATGACTAAATTATTGAAAGCCGTTTCGCCCAATGTTTTCTGCCTTTTTTCTTCTGATGTTTTGTTGAAGCGGTAATGGTTATCCCAATACTCGGAGGCTGAAACATCAAATAACTGGCGCAAATCGTCAAGGTTATTTGTTTCCAGAATCTGTGAAAATAAGGCCGATGAATGATGTATCAGCATAGCCAACTGGGCGATTCGGATGGTTGGGAAGTTGATAGGACGCAGACGCATAAATTTCCAGATGTGTGATTCCATTCCCGATAATCCATATTTCTGATACAGGTATGAATATTCTTTCCGGAGAGATAAGAAGTAATCGTCGCCCAACAGGGCTTCGTTGAGCAAGCCTGATTGTCCAAACATTAGAGCTTCGATTTGAAACAGATTGTTTTTGTGTTTCGAAAGGATGTTTAATGGGAGAGATTTAGCTAGTAATTCAAAAGGTAGTGCATTGGTTTTCATCCCGAAGTTGCGCGACAGTAACTGGTAAAAAGTTTCGTTCCAGTTGTTTTTGTTTTGCTGAAGGATAGACAAAATGTCATTGGTTTTCGATTGGAGCCGTTCGATCATCAGCGAGCTAAACCAGAACCGGAGAATGAAAGGATCAACTTCCCGCAGCTTTTCTTCGCAGGCAATCCAGCGTTCCGATTTTAAAAGTTGTTCGAGATTTTCCAGAATTGCAGTTGGATAGCTGATTTCGAGCGTTGGAAGTTCGTGGGCTTTTACATGAACAGGCTTGTCATTCAGTTCAACAACATGTAGGATAACATTGTCGTACGCTGCATCGGTGTCGTGATGGTGTTGATACCAGTGCGATGATTTTTGATGAATTTCGATGTTGCCAGCCCAAATAGTTTCGCCAATCCTGATTCGTGCATTGAAAAAGTCGGGACCAGAATCGGTGTTTGGTCGTCCAGTGGAAATGATTTCGAGCGATTTCCCATCAACGGTTTGGAGGTTTGTTCTGTTGAATAAACCGTGTTCCCAAATAAATTGCAAAAACTCTTCCTTCATTCGTTTGGTTTTATGGAGATCAGGATGATGTTCTCTGATTATCTCAATAAATTTAACAAAACGAATTCAGAAAATTTGCTTTTTAAGTCTGAATTTTAGATGTATCCGGAAAGAGAATCAGAACACAACTTTGTATCCTTCTTTTTCAAGAACTTTCCATGCCAGAATAAAGCTACTTTCTCCATCAATTCTAATTCTATTTTTCCGGAGTAGTTTTTTGATTGGCCTTTGTTGCGCTTTATCGAACTTGGAGAGTAAGCCCGACTGGCTTATTCGGACTAATGTGTATCCCTTTTCCTGAGAATAAAAGTAAAATTGATAATTGAGATCGTAATTCATGTTTTTTAATATTCCGCTTACGTCGTGATAGGCTGGGGTTGTAGTTAACCCAACTTTTCGGTAGGCCAGCAAGGATATTTCTCCGGTCGAAAGAATTTCGAAATAGCGGTCTCCTTTCAGATAATCATCAAAGTGTTGTTTCCGAAACGTTCTGGTGCGTCCATCAACATCGATAAATTCGAATCCATTTATACTGGTCTTGTCAATGTTAATCTGCGCTCCTGCGATTTTGTTGTAATAAATCAATTCGTCTTTATATGAACTATATCTCACGAATAAACTATCCGAAATTTCCCCATTGGTAAATTCAACTTTCCCGGGGCACCACTCGTTGGTCAGGAATGGCAATCCGTTATAGGAAGGGTAAGGAAGTTGGCGGACGCCTTTAATTTTTTGGGCATCCCAATTGGGATTTGTGGGTTCCTGTGCACAAACCATTTGCGAGAAACTCCAAATCAGGATGAGCATCAGTATATTTGTGAATCTGAGTGTCATAGTTATTTAACTTCAAATTGTTTTTCTGCTAAAATCATTGTTCCGTTTTTTAACCTTCCTCTCACAACAACCTTAAATTTTCCCAGTATTGAAGACGTACTGAAGTTTACAGCAAGGGTTTCCTGAGGTTCTACAGAAGGGTTCCAATAGAAGGTTTGTCTTAAATCCGGAACGTCTGGTTCAGATTTCTCTGGTTCTGCCAGTTTGGCCTGAATCTGAATGGCTTCCAACTTTAGTCGAACGAATTGATCTGAATCAGGAATCCTGGAATA
The DNA here is from genome assembly GCA_038209805.1 of Bacteroidales bacterium. GTDB lineage: Bacteria > Bacteroidota > Bacteroidia > Bacteroidales > Prolixibacteraceae > Aquipluma. The sequence continues at coordinate 9,908 of JBBQXI010000081.1, forward strand.
ATCGGACTTTGTGGTATAAATTGCAACGATTCCGGGGAAACGAAGATTGCCATAATATCTCTCGCTCTGGCAAATTTCAACACGTTTGATGTCTTGAGTCCCCATATCCTTAATCACATTCAGATTGCGAACGGGAATTCCGTCAATCAGGATTAATGGCATTTCATCGAAGTAATCGCGCACCGGAGCGTTCATCACCTGCATGGAAGGTTCGTTATTGTAATTTCTGAATTTAACACCGGGTAACAATTCTCTTGATATTTCTGTAAAGTTAGGGAGGTCGATAAATAGATGCGGATCAATAATGTTTGATGGCTTTCCGTAATATGGGTACGATTCGAGTTTTTCTTTTGATGGCGTCTGAAATTTTAACTTTTCCTGACCAAAAACTTTCTGAAAAGTTACCGCATCAATGTTGGTGGTCGTATTGTTTTTAAATTCTTCAGAAATTGCTTGTTGGCTGAATTCTGGTAAATTTCCCGGTTCAGCAAAAAGCTCATCCATGTTAATTTTTAAACGTTGATCGGGCGAACTTCCAAAACATTGAATAAATGCCTGAACAGAGCCATAATACTTGTCGAGCTTAAAATAGAATCGGCCGTCAGTTTGTGTTTGGTAATACTGAAATCCGGGAAGTGAATCCGGAATGGTCATATAGACTGTTGCCCCAGATGCCGGAGTCGTAGTTTTTTTGTCGGTTATTATTCCTGAAAGGATGATGCCTTTTTTTTCTGTCAATCCGTCTTTACCCTGATCGGAGCTCCATTTATAGGAGGCCGATCCAAATGAAGGGTTGGTTTGAGCAACTGAAACCAACAGATTTCCATCGATTTCGTTTAAAAGAGAGTTGTCGATCTGGATGTTGGCAGTTGCGTTGCTGTTTATTGGATAGTTGGAATCAATACCTTCAATATTAATTTTTGAGGTGCTTTCCTCTTGAATCGTTTGTGAGCTGGAAATATGCTTTAATTGTTTGACGTTTTCCAAACCCTTAAATCGATTCGAAATCCAGATCTCACGGATTATTTTGAGTTTTGCTACAGTGTTTTTCGAGTATGCCCTGAGCAAGTAAATTCCGGTGCTGAGTGAATCGGGTAACTGAAGAAACCCATTGGCCTCCTTGCTTGTAATTTCGATTGAAGCTCCTGAAATTCTTGTACCAGCAGAATTTACCAGATCGATGTAGACAATTCGGGATGGATTGTTAGTAGGGCTATAAATTTTAGCCAATACGATTTCTCCACTGACATAAACATCGCGGTCGGTGAAAAATCCCAGACTCGTTTTGTCTTGTGCATTTCCTGATATTGCGGTAATTATCAGGAGTATAAATATGATTTTTTGTGTCATCATCAGTTGTTAATTTGATTCCCAGAACGTCGGCCGTTCACCAATCAGATGTCCTTCGTATGAGATATCCGGATACCGTTTCAGCCGTCGTTGAACTACCTGTGCATCAGCACCTAGTCCTAAATTTAAGAAATAGCGGTATTGTCGATATGAATTCAGCTCAAAAAAACCAAGGATAGTTTTCGTAGGATCACTGGTGCACTTTATATTTCCGTAGACTTGTGTCAGCACCGGATCAAACAAACTTCCTTCAGCAGAAAGCTGTTTGTTTAGTTTTTCATGAAAATCGTATGAACTTTTGGTCGTGCCATATTCATCAAGTATCAGTATCCAGCCAGATCCAACTTGAGAAATGGAGTCAAGATATACCTGAGTATTATAGGCCAGCGAAATGATAGGGTGTTTGGTGACTTTATCGGAGTTGCTAAATTCTTTAGGCCCGGCGATATTAAATGTTCCACGATCATAAATCGATTTCCAACCGTACCACGGTGGTGGTGGTGGCCCGGAGCCTGCAGCCGGAGGTAAATAAACCCATTGAAGAACTGCACGCTGGTCGAACCGATAATACTCCAGCGACGAGCTAATTGGAGCATCAATGTAAATTTTCCTCCCCGGATTTTCTACTAATTCGGGATTTCCAAACGCATCGGTACGGTA
>JBBQXI010000082.1:0-11872 GCA_038209805.1 Bacteroidales bacterium
ATTCCTTGTTTTCCAATGATTCCGGTTGTTGTAAAAAATTGCTTTAAAAACGGATGTAATAAGATTAACCCGGCATTTTGAACCCAAATCTGGTTGTCCTCTTCGTCAAGGAACGATTCCGGTTTTGTCTCTTGAAAATGATGAATTTCATTCAGAACTAGGGGCTTGCCTTCAATCAACATGTCGATTTTTTCCAAAACTGTATCCTGAAGCGAAGTTTCAGGTAAGATGCGCTGAAATAATTTTTTGAATTGTTCTATTTCTGGAATATCTGTTTTTTTTGATATTCTTTTTTCTTCCATCATCACTCCGAAAATCAATCGGTCAAATGTTTCAGAAACTCCGGGAAAATCGTCATGAGCCAACCTGATCAGAAGTTTCAGAAAGATTCGCCTTCCATCCTTATCCAGACTTTGACTGACTTTCAAAATGGCGGAAGTTTCAGCATGAATCCGGAGATTTTTTCGGCGCAGATAAGCAGTTATCGTTTCATCCGGAAATTGGAGTATGAAGCGATCTGCAGCCATTTCGCTGGTTCCCAGAATTTGATCCAGACTCCTGAAAAACTCCTCGTTATCCAGATTTTTCTCCCAAATTTTAAGCAGCGTAAAACTGTCGATTTGTTCTTCTTTCGCATACCAGGGTAGATAGCCGTTCTCCAGAAAAAATAGAAAAACATTCCCTGAATTCTGTGTCGCAGAAATGCGCCGGACATTTATCTTTTCAATTTCGGAACTTTCAGCAGAATCGCCTTTAAGTTCACTTTGAAAAGGCATCTGGCGATCAATTTTTTCCTTTAGCTGTCTGTAAATTTCAATTGGAAGATTACTGAAATCAGTTCCTTTCTCAACCGAAAGATCCAGTGTCAATTCATCTAAGCGGATTATTTCGTCCTCAAAAACATATTCATCAAACAACAGTTCAATCCTGGGAAACAGCTCATTCTTCAAAAACGTGTCGATGTTATTTCGAATCGAATGAGCTGTTTCAAGGTTGGAAGTATTCACCTCCAAAAGAACTTTTTCGATGATATGGTTTGAGTCTTTCAAGTTTAAATGAGATTTCCATCTTTTATTTTGACCAAATGATCCATCAATAAGCCTATCTTTTCAACTCGTACCGCATAAGCTTTCATGAATGATTTCAGCGAATCGGGCATTATTACATCAATTTGCTTTAACATCTGCAACAATTCCAGAATTAAATTCAGAATGGCCTGAATGACGCTGTTAAATTCTTCAATCATTTTTGGATCCTGGCAACCCAGAATAGTATAGAACAGCCGCAATTGCAAGGCAAACAATTGAACAAGCGTATTGAATTCGGTCGGTAATTTAACGCGATCGGTGCCTGTAATCAGTTTTGCGGTTGTTTTTAGCAGGCTGACGAAAAGTGTCTCCAGATTTCCGTTGTTTTTTCCGCTCAGGTAATTATCCACATCATTCAAAACGCCTTCCTTGAAATCCGCAGTTCCTCCATATATGGCACTTGTCTGTGTCCAGATACGATTTACTGTGGCAGAATTCGGCATCTGTAACTTAATCAGGAGATTTCTATCCTGAATCATCGACGCTTTGGCGTTGTCAGTACAAGTATTTACCGGAACTTCGACCTTGGTTTCAAACTGTATTTCTTTGGTCACGTTGCTTCCGCAAGTTTCGCTGTTTGCCCGAAGGAGGAGAGTCCAGATGGTCGGACTGTTTGGCGTCAAATCGATGATCAGTGGCGAATTATCGATTGTTTCAAATTTTTCACCATTGACCGACCAGATGTACGACATCGCGTTGGTTGAAGTGTTTGTCAGGATGAGTTGATTGCCTACCTGTTTCGGCACAAAACTGGCCACTGGTGCTTGGTTTACAGTCACTTTTAGTCCGGAAGAAGCACCATTCAGATTGAAACTGATCTCGCCAATTCCTGCACTTGCTGGTATGAATACAAACGCTCCAGAAGCATCCTGACTGACTCCATTTGCTTCAATCTTTACTGAAGCTCCAGTTGGTGATACAATAAACGGATAGCTGTTTCGATCGTTAGAACAATAAGTCAGCTTGTCTAGATTGATCTTGGTGTCTTCAATTTTGAAAGCAATTTCGTGGTCAACCGTGCTGTGGCAAACCCCGTTGGATGCCGTAACGGTAAGCGAAACAGTTACTTTATTTTCTTTATTAACCGGTAATTTGTAAACGTGTGTCGGATTTTGTTCGGTCGATAAACTATCATCGCCAAAGCTCCACAGGAAGGTGCAGCCATCGAGATTTCCACTCGGAATAAAGGTAATTTTAGTTTGAGTGGTTGGCGATTCAGGAACAGTGAAATCGAACTGAACTCCGCGGTAAACGGTTAGTTGTGTTAGCGTAATCTGCTCGTTTACGGTGAAATGAATCGGTTTGCCAATCATGTCATCGGGGAACAATTCTGGATCGATATTTAGCTTGACTCCATCAATGGTTATACCTGCCACCACCGGATCGGATTTGATTACTCCACCGACTGGCGAAACATCAAACAACAGCGGGCTGGTATCGTTGCCCAGACAGAACTCATCTTTATCTAGCCGTAAAGTTACCGGCGGTTTTTGCACGATGAAATTCACCGGAGAACAATCGGAACAGCACATGTATGGCAGTGAGAAATCGGCCACCACCGTATAATTTGGCGGATCAACTGGTCTCCGAATCAAATCTGATAAGTTCAGATTACCTAGTTTGCTGTTCAAGTCAATCAGGCTGTTTACATTTTCTGTCAACAATTGGGTATCGACCAAAGCAGTGCGGTTTGTCACCAGAGCCGCAGTGGATAAGTTTGTTACGGCAGTCAGGTCGCGCAATCCGGTTGAAAGAGTTGGAACAGTTGTAACTTTATTCAGGTAAACCAAAATGAAAGTTCCGCCGGGCTGAACGCCGGCCAAATGTTCCAGTCCCGGATTGGTTTCAATGAAACTCGAAAGTTGCAACCGAACTAAAATGTCTTTTTTGCGCTTGTCCACTTCCTCCAGCAATATCTGAAGTTTTTTTCCGGAGCAGCACACATTGGAAAGTTGGTTAATTAACAGACCCATGAACGCCTTTAATTCCGTAGATAATTTGGTGGTTTGGTAGCTTGTTTTCATCCGTTTCACACGGGTGCAAAGGTCGTCCATGGTCATTTTGTAGGCCGATATCCTGACGGCGCTAATATCAATCAAACTGACTGGCATTCGTTGCGAAAGGATATGCGTATAAGCCATCAGTTCAATCGACTGGTCAATGACAAAAGCTTTGACATCAGGTTCGGCTTTCCATACATCGGTATTAACAAGGTCGGCGACCAGATAATTGGCTTTGGCAATAACGTCGTTCACCGAGCCACCAACAGTTTGGTCGAGCGCCACTTTCATCACATTCCCAAGTGCATCTGCTTGAATCGTCAGGTTGTCGGCAATCACATTACTTTTGGTGTAAGTAGTCGATGCTGATGTTGCCGTAGCCTGAACGGCTTCAGCGGCTTTAATATTTAAATTCGTGTTTATCGAGATCCTGTTCAGATTGGTAGCCACATCAAGGTTGGTAAGAGCGCTTCTGCTAAGGCCAATATCTTTAACATTGGTTCCGGGAACCTTAGTGCTGAATCCGGAGAAGAAACTGGCAACTTCGCTCAGGACACAATCCTGCTCGGCAGTCCAGGCACGAAGCAACACATTCAGGTCTTCGAATTCGCACTGGTAATCGTCAATGTTGAGGGTTTCAGTATTGATGTTAACAGACAGCGCCTTCACATCGAAAGCCAGTCCGTTCTGGGTTTTCAGCGCATCAATTTCTTCCAATACATCCTGATATACTTTGCCCTGATGGCCTTCAATGCGGTAAAAATCGAACTTGTCAATGTTATAATTCAGCGGATTTTGAATTTGTAGTGCCGATGATAACTTGTCGGTGTGGTAACTCAGATTGGTATTCTGGCGGTTCTTTTCGGTCTTGAAATAATTCCACGACGAAAGCAAGGTGTCGTCAACAGTGTAATAAAATGGAATACTCCGCAAACTCAATTCGGGCAGTTTGTTGGAGGGTGTAATCTTAGTTTCGCCCACCGACGTCTGGAATTGGTTAATCAATTCAATCATTCGCTGAAAGAGGTTTCTGCATTGCTTGATTTTGCTGGTGCCGCAATTCATAATTGGCGATTTATAAAAGCTGTGGCGATGGTGTTTTACTGCAACATCAATTTCGTCCAGATCTCCTAACATCAGGTGCTTCGGAAAAGCATTGATATCCGGACAGCATTCTTCCTTCAATTCAGTTAAATGACATTTCAGTTCGTTGTATGTGTCAACGATATCTTTGACGCAATCGTAACGGTACTGCGCATTAAACGGAACATTGTAGGCGCTGAATGTAACCAGACTCTTCAGCTTGTTCAACGCCGTATTCAGATCATCGTTGGTAATATTCAGTTTTAAAAGTGAATTGAAATTGCCCGCAATTTTGGCAATTCCAGATGAAATATCTGTAATCAATGGATCGGTTGTCAACGCTGTAAAATATGCTCGTTTCAGTTCATTATAATTGGCAGTGTTGCTCTTGTTCAGAACCACGCGGCGCACGGCCACTTCAGGCAAATTGAAGAAAGAATCAATGGTGTTGTGTTTCGAGAAAATGGAATCGAGACTTGCGATGTAATCGGCATCGGCCTTCGAAACCAGCAACACCCTGAGCCGGGCAACCTGCTCAATTCCCTGGCTGTCGCAATCAATCGAGGTACACAAATCAGCTTTCTTTTCGTAGGCTTCGAGGTAAAGTAAAACCACTTTGTTGGTCAATCCTGAAATCAGACTGTCCCTAAATCGCGATGACGTTGGGTCTTTAAATTCTGAAACAGAGATGTCTTTTAAATTGATCAGCGAAGTGTCTTTTATCTTTGAAGACAAGTTGATGTTGATCTTTGAAAATGAACTCAATGGAGATGCATTCTCAGCATTTTCAGACAAGAGTTCAAACATTTCAATTGGTACTTCTTTGACCTTGCCGTCGACCACAGACAGTTTTTTGAAGAATTTGTAATTGGCAAAACCGTCTTCAAAAGGTTTGTAATGCGTGTATTCAATGGCCGAAAGATCGATGGATTTCAGATTGGAACCGGCAATGTTTTTTTTGAGTTTGATCAGGTCGCCATCGGTGGTAACTCCTGCACCCTGACTGATGGTAATTGAAGGCTTTCCCGAATCATAGCTCAGTTCGAATCCGCATACGATTCCAACTCCACTCAGGAAAATGCGAGACATTCGGTCCTGATCTTCGAAATATTCGATGAATTCGTTAAGCTGGTCTTTGGTTAAAACCTGATTGTCTTCAAATGTATGATATTGGGTCGAAATCTCTGATAATTTTGTTGCCATAACGTTGCTAATTAAAGGTTTCCAATAAAGGTTCTGCCAAGAATGATTCTGCCTTTCAACGAATCGGTTTCATCGTCACAATCGATTAATCTACCGGTCGGATATATGGAGTTTAATTCACTTAAAATAAGGTTCAGGTTTTTGAGTTTCAGGTTTAAATCCGGGTCGGAATTGGTTTTAGCCAGCAAAAATTCCTTCCAGATTTTTTCGAACTGAAGCATTTCATTTTCGGTATCTGGAACATCGTTTTTGCGGTAGCCAATCCAACAGATGCGTGCCAGTATGTGTGCCGGAATTTCTTTCCGAATTAGTTCTTCCATAAAATTCCGGAAGTCGGGATTAGCAAACCGGTATGTCCAACCCGGAAGTACCACCGAAATGCGGTACGAATACGGATCAACCGGCTGGCAACTGGTGCAATTGTCGGTGCAAATGGGCAAAAACTCGTCCAGCGGAGTATCGGTTTCTGAAATTTCAGGCCGCAGTAAAATGTGTTCGACCAAAAATATGCCTTCTTCCGAGAACAGCATGGTCATAAAATCGATGATGTCCAGAATGGCTTTTTTCAGTTCTTCCTGCGTATCGTAATAGCTAAATTGTCGGGCAATAATGCGCTTTGTGCTGTTGCCAGGAGCATCCAGATTGATGATGTCGAACGAATATTTTCCTGAATCGGCCATCTGAATCTCAAAATTGCCGGTTTCGGATTCGTCGGGAATGAACTTTTTGAATGCATTTTTAATCGTTTCCGGTGACGTTTCAATGATTTTGACGACAGCCAGATACATTTCATCATCGGCCAGCGATGGGTGCCCATAATTTTCAGTAGCCGACAAAATGATTTCGTTTGCTTCATTACGGATTCGCCAGCGGTAAACCTTGTTGCTGTCCGAATCAATCAGGTCGTAAATTTCGACGAACGATGCTGATAAATTTCGGCGGAAGAAGTTTTTCATTCCTGAAAGTCGCGCGATTCGTTTTTCGACACCAGCCACGTTTCCGGTATCCCAGATTTCGCTCACTGGTTGCTTGTAATAGTTAAATGCGCTTCCCCGTTGGCGGCTGGTGATGTCGTAATCTTTCAGGAAATTTTCCTTCGAATGCAGAATGGCTTCGCTGGCATAATCGCCGTAAAGCTGCTTCATCAGGAACGTATAGTCGCTGAACTTTTCGGCAAAACGGGCAATCAGGTGATCGAGCAGCCGGTTTTTTCGTTCAATGTTTTTATCCAGATCGGCAAAAAGCAGGTCGCTTAATTCGCTCGGATTGTCGGTGGGGTAATTCGAAACCAAATCGCCGAAATCAGTAATGTCATTGACGGCCTGCGTGAAATAGGTTTTTTTCAGGCGGTTGTCGACCGAAAGCAAATCTTTTACCTTTTCGAGGTGTGCGAAATAGCTGGCCAGAATCTGGTCGAAAAACAGCAAATAGCCTTTCAGTTGCCGCGCCTGCGATTTGCGTGCAGTTCCAACCTGCGAGGAAAGTCCATTCAATCCAATTCCATAAGCATCCGGCAAATCGTTCTGGATGGTGGTGGTTTCGCGGGTGTTGAAATACGTTCCGGAAGGAATGGCAATTTCCATGTCGAGACTCACGAGCGCTTGCTCTGCTTTTTCAGCCTGTTCCAGATCGTCGAGGTATTTTTCGACTTTCTTTTTGTTCACATTCACCGGCAAAACGCCCTTGTAATAACTGTAAGCGCTGTCTGTGCATCGAACCGGTTTTTTCCCCGGTTCAACGCAAATCAGCCAGCTATCGGTTTCGTCGGTTGGATTTTTACAATTGTTAATTGAAATATCTTTGATGAAGTTGACACCTTCAATGCCCATAATCAGTTGCATGATGTCCGATAGGCGGACTTCGGTGCGCAAATTAGCTGCTTCCAGTTCTTTCGGGTCGATAAACCCATTCGCCAGCAGCGGTCCTTCAAAAGTCTGGTCCGAAGAATATCCTTTGTCGAACATTTGCTTCAGGGAATAAAACCGCAGCGACGGCGAAAAATAGTTGTCGATGGCGCGCAAAACCTTGGCATGAACCAATTCCTCATCGGCTTCAGGAAGCACATCGATGCTGGCGCAAACCGAAATCGGATGAACCTCGACTTTGGTAATTTCGGCCAAGTCTTCGCATAGGTTTCGGTTGGCGTGGAAAAGTTCGGTAATCAGTGTTTTTATCCGGTCATATTCTGCCACTTTCAGCGCATCGGTAGGGAAAAGGTCTTCATCCAGCGCATCAAAATCTACGGTGATTGAATACAAACCCTGAAGATCGAAATCACCGGTCAGTTTGGTCAGCAACTTGGGATTGTAAGCCAGGTTGTCGTTTTTGCAATCGAGATAAACGGTTTTCTCAAAGGGCTTTAACCAGCAATTTTTCACGCCTTCCAGATCGATGAAAAGTTTCCGGTAATCGTTTTCAGTAATAGGCTTTGAAGGCAAAATCTGAGTTGCCCTGAAGAACTGATCTGAAATTTTTTGAGCTGTTTTATCTTCCGGAGCCAAAATGTTTTCGAGCGGCATTTCCATGCGCATGCCCAGATCGGTGATGGCATAGCATAACACCTCGAGTATGGTAACGCCCGGATCGTGCGTGTTGTAATCGGTCCAAAGATTGCTCGAGAGCTTCTCGATGTACTCCAGACCTCTTCCACGCAGGAACGAATAGTCGAGATCGTCTTTCGTTTCTACATTCTTCGGAATGCTGGTATTTGTGCCTAAGTCTGACATTTTTCTACTGTTTCAGTGATGACTGTACAACTTTTTGTGGCTGTGCCCAACTGGTGTTGTTTGGCCGAGACCAGAATGGCTTTGGGGCTCGATGGCGTGACGCTGGTCAAACTGATTTCGCCTCCTTTGATGAGTTTTACATCTTCCACATAATCGACGTAATTCAGCTTTTCGATATAATTGATGATGATGCTGCGGTGCAAAGTCACGCCAAACTGAATGTCTGCGGTATTTTCAAAAGCCCACGGCGAAAGGAACCTTGTAATATCTTCGTTCAAAACCCGCAGGTAGAAATTATCGTCGAAACCTTGGTTAAACTTCACTTTAAGGCTGACGGTCACTTCTTCGTAATCGGGATTAATCACTTTAGCTTTGACATGAAGTGAGTTTAACCGGCTGACATGATTCTGAACGGCATTCAGCGTCGCTTTGCTGACGCGCGGCTGATAAATATCGAACACGTTTTTGTTGACAATATCCGGAATGACCACAATCAATACGTTTCCGGGAGCCAAAAACGAAGTTTCAGAAGTGTGGTTCAGGCATTTTACTTTATGGATTTCGGGAAATTCCTGAAGAATGAGGTTCTCGTAATCCCACAGCGTGATGGCGCGGTTTTTATGCCGAATTCGCTCGCTCACCCTTCGGTAAAAAGCTTCGTCCGATTCAACGGGCTGACCACCAAACGAGTTGAAAGGTTGCGAAACGCTTTTTATGGTTGCCAGTCGCTGAATCATTTTCGAAATGGTTTTGGCTTGAAGTCCTTTTTCGAGATGCGATAAATCGTTGCCGTTGTTCGCAAATTCAGCCTGAACGGCCTGTGCCAAAATGGCTATTGTTTTGCAAACGGCATCGTATGTTTTATGGATTTTGGCTTTCACCCAGACCAAATTGTCAGGCAGCCGGGTGTTGTCGGTTGTGGCTTCTTTTGGAACTGAAAATTTCACTATTCCTGATTTTAGGAAATTGTCGGTTTCGTTCGAAATCAGGTCATTCGATTCGAGACTTTTCCATTCGTTCTGGCACAATACCGACCATTCCACTTTTTGTTTGCCGGTAAACGAATCGGCCAGCGGATTTTCACTTCCTTCCAAAACCTGCACCAGCATGGAAACCTGTTGCAGATTTTTGGCATTTTCGAGGCCGAGATACAATTCGCCACCTTTGCAGTAGGTCGGAACCAGATTCAGAATTTGATTTTCTGCAGGCAAAAACCCAACACCAGCCTTTAAATACGGATGCTCTTCCGATTGGCCAAACGGGTGTTCGTGGAAAAGATGAATGGGATTGTCGCTATAGTTTTGTTCTGTTTTCCCAATGTTGGCGCTGGTTTGCGCGGTGTAATCCAGACTTACGTTTTCGGCCATCGGCGTGTATGGTTCATTTGGTATCAGTGCGTCTTTTTCCTGACTGCTGAATGCAAGCGCATAAATCCGCGGGAAAAGTTCGTGTAAAAACGATTGGCTCAATGACAAGCGAACCGGGCCGTTTTTGTCGGCTTCGTATCCTGAATTGTTTACCGAAAAATTGGTTTGATATAGATCACCATCTTTTGTAAACAGCGTCAGATTATTGATGGCCAGTTCCCATTCTTCCTTGTTCAGTACTTCTACATCGGCAGTGAAATAACTGTCGTTCGGAACAATAAGGCCCAAATCGTTTACTGTAAAAAGTTTCGCAATCTGATTGGAAACGATGTCACTAACTGCTATTTTTTGAATAGTGTTTTGAACTGCCGCTTGAACGGCAGAAAAATCACCCATTTTATCAAGAAAAACTGATGGCGTCACTTTGTATCGGTAGCTTTCCCGGTAGGCATAGTAAAGTTCTTTGAAACTATCGGGCGTGTTTTTCCAGTCGATGGAAACCGTCATATTTTTCCAGTCTTTTTTGAAAAGTTCCGGATAATTGATGTATAAATTCGATTTTTTAACCGGTTGCGTTCCGAACGGGTAAAATGGTTTGGCGGCATTTAATGTGCCAATGTCGCTTTCGAGCAACAGGCTTTTAACGCCGCGCACATCGATATTCACCGTGATATTTTTAACCGGCCTTTCAACCAGGTTGCGGTAAAGTGAATGCCCATCGGGGTTTCCGGTTTTGATCAGCATCCGGCAAACCGGAAATGCGGCTGAGAAATGTTCGCCCAAAACATCAGCATTATATTCCACAACTGCCTTTTCGTCTTTTGATACCTGAAATGCCAGCTTCAGTATTTTGTTTGTTATGTCAAGGCCTGTCGTGAAAATGACCTTTTCATCCGGGTCAATAATTTGTTGCTTTAACTGGAATGGGCCGAGCCATTTCTTTTCGCCGCTGCAATAGATTTCGAGGTTGTCGCGTAGCTGATTGAAAGCAATCTCATTCAATGCCGACGAAAATTCAACTGTCAGCTGAATGTTGCGTTCGCCTTCCTGAAGTTCCAGAATTTCGCCGGAGATGGCAAATCCCAGGCGGGCATCTTTCAATTCAGGAAAAGTAGCTTCTTTTCCTGAAGCTTTCAGCTCTTTTGGATCTTCGTAATAACCGAATGGCCACCATTTTACTTCGCCATCAGGGAAAGCAGTTCCGGTGCCATCGTAGGAATTAGCCACATCGGAAGCTTTTATTTTGCTATGCTCGTGGTCGTTGTAAATGCTTTTTAGTTGGCTGATTTTAATCTGATTCGCAATCAGTTCTTCTGAGGTCTTGTAAATCAGTTTTTTGCCAATCGCATCCTTGCCGCCGTCGAGTTCGGTGCTTTCTGCAATTCTGGCATCCAACACATTTTTTGCCAATTCGAAAATGAGATGAACTTTATCAGGCGTTGCCGGTAGTTTCTGAATGTCGAGAATTTGGCTGTAATAAAAATCGAGGTGCTTTTTGGTCAGTTGGTTTAGCCGTTTCTGGCTAATTTCCATCAGCTTGACGAAACTAATGAACAGCGCCAAATGAGGAGTTATATTTTTACTTTCCGGAAGAATTACGTTTTCATCCAAATCAAAAGCTTTCAGGAAATCATTCATTCCTTTGTCAGGAGTGAAAAAGTCCTGCCAGTTGCCGGAATGATTTTGAAAATCGGAAGTCCCAAAATAGTTGACATGTTCAGCAAAACCGCAGGCAAACTGCATCCAGTCGTTTAAACTAAACTCATTCAGTTTAAAGTATTCGGGACTCAGCGCTTCGATAAATCGCTGCTGCTGTTCGGTTCCTTCACGTTTGATTAATATGTCTTTGCCACAGTTAGCCATAGTTTTTTAGCTTACAATTCGTTTCCTTCTGCCTTATAAAAAGGGTAAACCATGTTTTTTCTTGAATTGGTTGCACGCACGGTGTAGTCGAGATTAATAAGCAGTACACCTTCCAATTCGTCGGTTGGATCAATATCAATTTTGTTGAGATCGATCCGTGGTTCGTAATACAAAATGGCCGTTTTTATCAGGTCGATCACAAATGTTTTCAGGGTCAGCGTGAGTGGCTTAAAAAGCAACTCGTCGAGGTTGCAGCCATAATCAGGAACCATTACTCGCTCTCCAAGCCGCGTGGACAGCAGTATTTCAAGGCTGCTTTTGATGTCAGCTTCATCCTCCAACATACCTACGGCCTTGGTTGCCCGGTTAAATTCCGGAGGAAATCCCCAACCACGACCTAAAAATGATTTGCTTGTATCCATAGTAATAACCTCCAATCATTTCTGTGGGGCTTCCCGCCACGATTACTCCGCCGTGCGCCGTTGTATCGCCCATCCGTGCGGCGGGCATTCCACCAATCATCACCGTTGCCGAACCCATCG
>JBBQXI010000083.1:0-11861 GCA_038209805.1 Bacteroidales bacterium
AAGTCTTTCGGAAATTGAAAGTCTGGCACAATTAAATGGCCTTTATATTTCGAGATTGTGCCGGATAAAACCCAACCCACAGAAACCAGTTTTCAGGATATTGATTGAATTGACCAATTCCGAATGCGTGATTCAGGAATCAGAATTAATGATTGAATTCGAGAAACACCACGATTACACTCCGGAATACAAAGCATTGACGAAAGATTTTTACCTGAAATTCTAGGCTCTTAAAAAGTCACAGTATTCAGCAAATTGTATTTGCGATTATTTAGATTTGTGTAACTAATATCGCATGTTATGAAGCTAAATAAACGGGTATTTTTTCTATTGCTTTTTAGCTTAATCGTATCTGCAACAATTGCGCAACCAACGCTTTTTGCTCCCAAAGGAATTGGAGGTGGCGGTGCGCTGTTTTTCCCAAAAATAAATCCGGCAAACGACAATGAGTTTTACGTGAGTTGCGACATGAGCCAACTGTTTCATAGTACCGACTATGGAAAATCGTATGCTCAGGTTCATTTCTCCAAACTTCAGGTATTCAATACTTCTACCTACGAATTTACCAACAACAAAAATATAGCATATTGCAATTTCAATGATGGGAACTCAGGATATCCGGTTAAAACTACCGATGGTGGAAATACCTGGAAAACCTTGTCAGCCTATTCAGTTGCCAATTATGGCAATGTTTATCGGATAGTTGCCAATTATGCTAATCCTGAACAATTGATTCTTGGCGCTTATGGCGCTATTTTATTTTCGAATGATGGCGGTACGAGCTTTAAGGTGGTGAAACAAGCAGCCAATAATGGAGCTGGATTAATTCTTGGCGGAGTCTTTTGGGATGGAAATAACATTTATATTGGAACCAATGATGGTTTGATCAAATCTTCAGATTCAGGAGCAACTTTTACGGTTCAGAATACCACTGGAATCCTTTCAGGACAAGTGATCTGGAATTTCGCTGGTGCAAAAAGCGGCACAACAACCCGGTTTGTTTGCATTACATCAAACACCTCAGGAACTTATAATCTGGTAATGCCCTGGGAATACTACAACTTCGCCAAAGGGGTTTATGCCATGGACGATGACAATGGAACCTGGGTTTCACGATCGGCCGGCCTCAATTTTGCCAACGATTTTGTAATGTATGTCGGAATGGCCGAAAATGATGTAAATACCATTTATTTGGGTGGTCACGACAATGCTTTGAGTGGTCCACTTGTCTATAAATCATCTGATGCAGGCAAGAGCTGGGCAAAGGTTTTTAACACAACGAACAATTCAAATATTGCCACCGGATGGGAAGGCGCTGGCGGTGATAAGGCCTGGAGTTGGAGCGAAACTTGTTTTGGGGTGAGTGTCGCTCCCAACAATTCAAAGAAAGTGCTGTTTGGAACTTTTGGGCATGTGGAAGCCACAGCCGATGGAGGTGGCACTTGGACACAAGCCTATGTGAACAGCGCCGATCAGCATCCGGCATCGGCACCAACTCCAACAAAGCAATCATACACTAGTATTGGTCTTGAAAATACGACTTGCTGGCAGGTTCAATGGATTGATGCAACAAAAATGATGGCCTGTTTCAGCGATATTGGGGCAATAAAAAGTGTGGATGGCGGCAATAAATGGAGTTTCAATTACAGTGGGTTCTCGGTTAATTCCTTGTATCGGCTGGTCAAAACCAGTAACGGAAAACTGTATGGCGCCTGCTCAAACATTCACGATATGTACCAAAGCACTCGTTTGGCCGATGCGCAATTGGATGCATCTGATGGCAACGGCAAAATCGTTTTATCGACTGATAGTGGAGTCAACTGGATAACGCTGCATAGTTTTGGTCATCCGGTATTTTGGCTGGCGAACGATCCAAATAATGCGGAACGAATGTATGCTTCAGTCATTCATTTTGGCGGAACTCAAGGCTCGCAATTTGGCGGAATTTATGTCACCAATAATTTATCAGCTGGTGCTGCTTCTACCTGGATCAAACTTTCCAATCCACCCCGAACGGAAGGTCATCCGGCCTGCATTCAGGTTTTAAACGATGGCAAAATGGTTTGTACTTTTTCCGGAAGAAGAACATCAGCAGGATTTACCTCAAGTTCCGGTGTTTTTCTGTATGATGCAACAACAAGCACATGGAGCGATTTAAGTCACGCCGGAATGAAATATTGGACAAAGGATTTGGTCATCGATCCAATGGATGCCTTACAAAATACGTGGTATGCCTGTGTTTTTAGCGGCTGGGGAGGCGCTCCAAACGGATTGGGTGGTTTGTATAAAACAACCAACAGAGGGAAAAACTGGACGAAATTAACCGGCTCTCAGTTCGATCGGGTGTCTTCATTAACGTTTAATCCACAGGTATCCAATCAGGCATTTCTGACCACCGAAACACAAGGACTTTGGATGAGCAGCAACATGAATGCAACTACTCCAACCTGGACTTTAGTCGACAGCTACCCGTTTCGCCAACCCGAACGTGTATTTTTCAATCCGTACAATCAAAATGAGATGTGGGTAACCAGCTTTGGAAATGGGATGAAAGTTGGTTTAATGAATGCTACAGGTCTGAACGAAGTAAAACTTGAGAAAACAAATATTACTGTTTATCCAAATCCTTTTGATCAGATTATCCACTTTACTTACAGTGATCTGAAAAGTAGAGTAGTTCAGGTAAATGTTTATGATTTAAATGGTCGGTTGATGATTTCACAACCGAATGAGAATAACTCAATTCATACTTCTTCTCTCGCTTCAGGAGTTTATGTGTTGGAATTCGTTTTTAACGACCAGTCAAGAGAATATAAAAAAGTGGTGAAGTAGTTTCGCTTCAAACTAGAAACAAAAATGGATGATACGTTTTTTCCATCCGAATAGCAAACCGGTCAATTGAATCGTGATCCAGGTTTGAAACGCTTTCACGCACTTTGGCAATTTTTTTAACCAGTAATTTCTCAACAAAATTCATTTTGTCGAAGTTATATTCGCCACCAAAAATGGCTTCGGTTTTGGCCATTTGGTGCAGTTCTTCAGAAAAAGCATTTTTAATTTCTTTGCGGGCAATTTCAGCTTCGTACATGCAGCAAATAAACAAACCAATCTCTTTTGATTTTAGTTGCTTCAGATTTGTCGAACAGAAATCTCTGATCCGTTTCTGTATTTGTCCGGTATGAATGGATCCCCCGATAATAATTCGCTCGAAATCGTATAAAGGTGGTGAATTATGGAGTTTTAAATCCTTACACGTAATTTCTCCGGAGAGTTTCTGCGACAATTCTTTTACCGCTTTTTCGGTGCATCCGTGTGAAGAAGTGTAGATAATTAAAGTTTTCATGTTTCCGTTTTTTGGCTTCCTTTCAAAGTTAAGGAAACGGAACAAATCAATCGGGCTGTTTTGTCATGATTTTCACTTAATTCTCAGGTTTTTCAAGAGAAATCGAACAAAATATCTCTGGAATGGTTAGTTACCAAAGTGTTATTTCTGAAATAGAATAAAAGACACATTTGTCTGAAATAAAAAGATTTGATTATTTTTGCAGTCCAAAGTTTAATGCCATGATGAATTTAATTAGACACGAGATAAAGATCGACGAAAGTTTTTATAAAGTTGAAGAAGTCAGACAATTGACCGATGAAACATTTTCGCTGAAACTTCCCAAAGCCCGTTTTGCTTTTAAGGCAGGCCAGCATATTTCGCTGGGCATTCACGGCGATTACCAAAGTCGCGAATATTCCATTTACAGCGGTGCTGACGATGAAAACTTGGAAGTGCTGGTGAAAGAAGTGCAGAACGGTTATTTTACACCGAAACTCCGGAAGTTAAAAGTTGGTGATTTGGTCGAAATTCACGGACCATTCGGAAAGTTCGGGATGGAACCGAAAGATGCCGAAACCGGAAAATTCGTTTTCATTGCTAGTGGTACCGGAATCGCTCCATTTCGCAGCATGGTGCGCACTTATCCTGAAATTGATTACACCTTGATACATGGCGTACGGCAATCAACTGAAGCTTACGACAGGCATGAATACGCCAGCGATCGCTATATTCTTTGCTCTAGCCGCGATAAGAAAGGAACGTATCACGGGCGACTGACCGGCTATTTAAAAGGTTGTACCTTTTCTCCTGAAACGCATTTTTACCTCTGCGGAAACAGCGACATGATTTTTGATGCCCTCGAAATCCTGAAAGACAAAGGCTTCGAACGCGATCAAATCCACTGCGAAGTTTACTTTTAACTTTTTAACCACATAGAACACATAGTTTTATTAATGACTTTGATTTAGTTATAGAAAACCTCCATCCTAGTCTCAGCTCATGTGATAAACTATTTATAATGTTCTAATGTGCCCTATGTGGTTCAATAAAATAATTAAGTGCAAATGAAATACCACCTGATTACATTGGGTTGCCAGATGAATCTTTCCGACAGCGAGCGTGTAAGTTCTGTACTCGAAAGTATGGGCTACGAGCGCACTGAAAACGAGGAAGAAGCCAGTCTGCTTGGAATGTTAGCCTGTTCGGTGAGGCAAAAACCGATCGATAAGGTTTACAACAAAATTGCCCAATGGAATAAATGGAAAAACAAACGCAATGTGGTCACCTTTGTCTCCGGATGTATTTTGCCTGCCGATAAAGAGAAATTCCTGAAATCGTTTGACCTGATTTTCCAGATGAGCGAGTTGGCGCAATTGCCCGATATGATTCGCGAATACGGAGTGGTGACGCCAGCCGGCTTGAAAGCTCCGCAGCCGAC
The DNA here is from genome assembly GCA_038209805.1 of Bacteroidales bacterium. Taxonomy (GTDB): domain Bacteria; phylum Bacteroidota; class Bacteroidia; order Bacteroidales; family Prolixibacteraceae; genus Aquipluma. The sequence continues at coordinate 4,764 of JBBQXI010000083.1, forward strand.
GATGCCCAAAAATGAGCACATTGCCGAAATGTGGCACATCAAACCCAAATACCAGTCAACTTACGAAGCATTTGTTCCGATTCAGAATGGCTGCGATAAATTCTGCACCTTCTGCGCCGTTCCTTATACCCGTGGACGCGAAGTCTCAAGACCTTCCGGAGAAATTATTGACGAAGTTCGCCATCTGGTGAATCAAGGCTATAAATCGATTACCCTTTTAGGTCAGAATGTAAATTCCTACGGACTCGATAAAAACGGAGAAGAAATCAATTTTGCTGAACTGCTTCGCCAGATTGGCGAATACGGAAAAACTTCCGGAGAAGAATTCTGGGTGTATTTCACCTCGCCGCATCCGCAGGATATGAACAGGGAAGTGATTGAAGTGATTGCCCAGTACGATTGTTTGGCCAAGCAAATTCACCTGCCGATGCAAAGTGGCGATGAGCGTGTGCTGATTAAGATGAATCGCCGCCATTCGATGGATAAATACCGCCACATTGTGGCCGATATTCGCGAACTGATTCCTCAGGCTACTTTGTTTACCGACATCATTGTTGGTTTTTCGAGTGAAGGAGAGGTCGAATTTCAGAATACGGTAGCAGCGATGAACGAATTTCATTTCAACATGGCCTACATTGCCATGTATTCGCCCCGACCGGGAGCTGCCAGCTATCGTTGGGAAAACGAAGTTTCTTCGGACGACAAAAAAGACCGGCTTCACCGGCTTTCCGAAGTTTTGAAAGGTCATTCCAGAGCCTACAACGAAACATTGGTAGGTAAAACGATGCGCGTTCTTGTTAACGGAACCGACCGCAAAACGGGCTTTTCAACCGGGTTGACCGAAGGCAAGCTTATCGTTCGTCTCGATCGTCAGGATAATTCGCTGATGGGTAAAATTGTTGATGTGAAAATCACTTCGGCTGCCGATTTCTCGATGAGCGGGGAGCTAGTTCCGAGTTTCGAGTTGCAAGTTAAGGGCTAAGAAGAATCATCGTAACAGGGACTCCAGCGGAGTCGAATATTTGTAGCCCCGGCTTTCAAGCCGGGGTTTGAAGTAAAAATAGTTTTGGCGCCGGCATTAGTTTGCAGATCGGAGAAAAATATTTTAATTCGGCGCAATAGTTTTAATCTAATGCAGGGGAAACCCGATATTAAATCCGAAATGAATCCAAACAATACAAAGAAAGTCGCTTTCAAAACCCTGGGCTGCCGGCTCAATCAATATGAAACAGATGCTTTGGTCACCGATTTCGACAAGGCTGGCTACCAACTCGTAAATTTTGACGAATCGCCCGATGTGGTGGTGGTCAATACCTGCACGGTAACCAACCAAAGCGACCAAAAATCAAGAACAACAATCAGTCAGGCAGCACGTGCGAATCGTGATGCCGTTGTGGTTGTAACTGGCTGTATGGCTAACAATTTCAAGGAAAAACTCGAAAGTCAGGACAATATTACTTTTGTGGTGGAAAACAATCGCAAAAGCTCTATTCTTTCGCTGGTCGATGCCCATTTCTCCGGAGAAATTCTTCACCCAAATCAATTGCCACAGGATGTTTTCCGATACGAGCCGGTTCAGAAAAGTCTGCATACCCGTAGTGCGGTGAAAGTTCAGGATGGCTGCGATAATTTCTGTACGTTTTGCATCATCCCCATGGTTCGGGGTCGTGCGGTTTCGCGACCCGTTACCGAAGTATTGGAAAGCGTCAGGAAAACCATCGAAAATGGATTTAAAGAAATTGTAATTACTGGCGTCAACATTGGCCGGTACGAAGACGGAGATGCGCGTTTTGAAGATTTGCTGGCTCAGGTTCTCGAAGTTCCGGGCGATTTTCGTGTACGCATTTCGTCGCTCGAACCCGATGGTTTTGGCGACCGTTTTGTTGAACTGTTTCAGCACCCGAAACTGATGCCTCACTTGCATTTATGCCTTCAAAGTGGTTCCGAAAAGACATTGCTTCGGATGCGACGCATGTACGATGTGGTGCAATTCAGGAAAACCGTGACTAAATTTCGTTCTGTTTATCCTGATTTTAATTTTACGACCGACATCATTGTTGGCTTTCCGGGCGAAACAGAAGAAGAGTTTCACGAAACGATAGATGCAGTTAAAGAATTCAATTTCAGTCACGTGCATACCTTCAAATACTCCGTTCGCAGAGGAACACGTGCCGAACGATTGGAGAATCATATTCCGGAGAAAATTAAAACGGAGCGATCGGCGCAAATCAGGGACCTTTCAGAAGAAAATAAAAAGCAATATTTGACTTCATTTATCGGTAAAACTCAGCAAGTTTTGGTCGAGAAAATTACGCAAGGCATGGCCAATGGATATGGGCAACATTATATTCCGATTCGTTTCAAGGCATCCGGAGTGCAAAAAAACTCGATTCACACTGTTCAGCTTACTGAAATTCGGGGTGCTGGCGAAAATATATACTTAGTTGGTGAACTTAATGATTAGTTCTATTGTCTATGGATTTAAACAATTCTGTTTAATCATATGACGGCAAAAATTAAACAAAGTGATGTGCGAACCACTTCACCTGAATTTCAGGAGAACTTCAGTATTTATTCGGAAATACTGAAAAGCTTTCGCGAAAAACTGGCTTTGGTCAGTTCTCATGGCGGTGATGCAGCAGTTGAAAAACATCGCTCACGAGGAAAATTGCTCGCCCGCGAACGTATTAATTTGTTGGTTGATCAGAACACGCCATTCCTTGAACTTTCATCATTTGCCGCTTACAATCAGTACGAAAATGCATTTCCATCTGCCGGAATTATTACCGGGATAGGCGTGGTGCAGGGGCGAGAGTGCCTCGTCATTGCCAACGATGCCACGGTCAAAGGCGGAACTTACATTCGCGAAACCATCAAAAAGCACGTTCGGGCGCAGGAAATTGCCCGTCAAAATAAACTCATTTGCATTTATCTGGTTGATTCAGGAGGAATTTATCTTCCGGAACAGGCCAATGTTTTTCCCGACCGGTTCGATTTTGGTCGGGTATTTTACAATCAGGCACGAATGTCGGCTGAAGGAATTCCACAGATTTCGGTAGTGATGGGCTCGTGCACCGCTGGCGGAGCTTACGTTCCCGCCATGAGCGACGAAACCATCATGGTTCGCAACCAGGGAACTATTTTTATTGGTGGGCCACCGTTGGTTTTGGCTGCTACCGGCGAAGAAGTGACACCGGAAGAGTTAGGTGGAGCCGAGGTGCATACTTCCATTTCGGGCGTGGCCGATCATATGGCTGAAGATGATGTGGATGCTTTGCGGATTTGCCGCGATATTGTGGCCGGATTACCAGTTCAAGAGAAACAAAAGATAGAAATTCAAGAAGCAAGAGAACCTCTTTATCCTTCTGAGGATTTGTATGGATTGTTGCCCATCGATCTGAAAAAACCGATTAATGCACATGCGATTATCAACAGGCTGGTTGATGGAAGCGAGTTTCAGGAATTTAAGGCGAACTACGGAAAAACTTTGGTAACTGGCTTTGCCCGAATCTGGGGTTTTCCAATCGGGATTATCGCCAATAATAGCTTCCTGACTTCGGAGAGTTCGCTGAAAGGTGCTCATTTTATTCAGTTGTGTGTGCAGCGGAAGATTCCGTTGCTCTTTTTGCAGAATATCACCGGCTTTGTAGTCGGCAAAAAATACGAACATGGTGGCATTGCCCGCGATGGTGCCAAACTGATTAATGCTGTGGCAAATGCTTCAGTTCCGAAGTTTACGGTGGTAATTGGCGGCTCGTTTGGCGCTGGAAATTACGCCATGGCAGGTCGTGCGTTCGATCCGCATTTTCTGTTTATGTGGCCACATTCGCGCATTTCTGTTATGGGAGGCGAACAAGCTTCCGGAGTTCTGAGAAGCATCAGTAGCAATGGAACTTCCGATTCTTTGCTCAACCAGTTTAATGAGGAAAGTTCAGCATATTACAGCTCTTCGCGTTTGTGGGACGATGGCATCATTGATCCGGCAGATACCCGAAAAGTTTTGGCAATGGTCCTATCTGTTTCCCTCAATCGTTCGTTTGGAGAACCGGGATATGGAGTGTTTCGGATGTGAAGCGAGTTCCGGGTTGCGTGTTTCGAGTTGAGATCACATTTCGGAGCATTATCCTTTGCCGTCACATTTATGTGACGGACATGATAGCTAAAAAAAGATTTAAAGACAAATATGAATAAATAAAAACGTGAAAAACGACTATCGATATATTGAAATTCAGCAGAAAGGACCGGTTGCGCGGATTAATCTGAATCGCCCCGAACGACACAACGCTTTGATTCTGGAACTGATTGAAGAGCTGGATCAGGCTTTGGAAGAGATCTCGGGAATGAATGAAATACTTTTTGTAGTACTGTCAGGAAATGGCCGTTCGTTTTGTGCCGGCGCTGATCTGAATTGGTTTTATAGTTCGGAAGAACATTCGATCCAACAAAGTATTGAGCAGTACAAGCACTTGGCAGATTTACTGCTCCGACTTTTTCAGTTACCTCAGATTACCATCGCGGCAGTTCGCGGAAACGTGTTTGGAGGTGGAATAGGCTTAATGGCAGCCTGCGACTTTGTTTTGGCCGAAGCAAACACCCGTTTCATGTTTAGCGAAGTGAAACTTGGTCTTTTACCCGCCACGATTTTGCCGTTTGTTGCGAACCGTTTGTCTGTTCAAAATCTCCGGAAATGGATATTGACTGGAAACCTGTTTGTCGTAAATGAAGCTCACCGCATTGGTCTGGTTGATGAAATCTATAACGAAGAAAACCTTGAAAGCGAATTGTCAACATTAATATTTTCGTTCGAATCGGCATCACCGTCAGCAATGAAAAAGGCCAAACAATTGATTAATGATGTGGTCTCCGGAAGCATTGATGTTACTGATACCACAGCTACTTCCACAATTTTGGCCAAGGCTCTTTTATCTGCTGACGGTCAGGAAGGAATTCATGCATTTTTTGAAAAAAGGAAACCGGAATGGGGAAAGTAGGCAGGTTCAGTAATCAGTTTTAAGGATGAAGCAATTCGAAAAAATACTCATAGCTAATCGAGGCGAAATTGCTGTCCGGATTATTCGGGCAGCACAAAAGAGCGGTATTCGTTCAGTGGCAGTTTATGCGGTTGATGACGCCGATTCTCTTCATATATCGATGGCTGATGAGGCTGTATTGCTGTCCGGAAAAATGCTTTCAGAAACTTACCTGAATCAGGATAAAATCATAGAGATTGCTTTGAACTCGGGAGCTGAAGCCATTCATCCGGGCTATGGATTCTTATCTGAAAATGCCGGATTTGCACAAAAAGTGGCCGATGCCGGATTGATTTTTATTGGTCCGACTCCTGAAAATATTAGGTTGATGGGCGAAAAAAATCGGGCGCTCGTCTATGTCCGAACGTTGGGTATTCCGTTATTACAATCATTCAAAGGAACGACGCAGGAAATTTTAAAGCACATTCCTGAAATGGAATTTCCGGTGATGGTCAAGGCTTCAGGAGGTGGTGGTGGAAAAGGAATGGTGATATGTCCATCGTCTGAAGAATTACTTCCGGCTCTTGAAAAAGCAGAACGGCAAGCGTTGGATTACTTCGGAAACGGCGAATTGTTTGTTGAAAAATATTTGCCTCGGGCACGCCACATCGAAGTGCAGTTAATGGCCGATCATTACGGAAATGTGCTACACTTTTTCGAACGTGAATGTTCGGTTCAGCGCCGCTTTCAGAAGATTATCGAAGAAGCTCCATCCCCATCGGTTGATGAAAAATTACGATTGGAATTGACTTCCGCGGCCATCAAAATTGCTCAATCGATGAATTATCGCAATGCTGGAACCATTGAATTTTTACTCGACGAGGAAGGGCTGTTCTATTTTTTGGAAATGAATACCCGCATTCAGGTGGAGCATACGGTAACTGAAATGATTACCAACATGGATTTGGTATCGCTGCAATTGCTCGTTTCTTCCGGAAATCCGCTACCGATAAAGCAGGAGAATGTTCAAATTTCGGGCCATGCTATCGAAGTTCGGCTTTGTGCGGAAGATGCGGAAAATAATTTTAAACCTTCTGCCGGAAAGCTTTCGCTTTGGCAAATTCCGGAGATTGAACGTTTGCGCATTGAAACATTTGTAAAAGAAGGAAGTTTGATTTCTTCGAATTACGATTCGCTGATAGCTAAACTAATTGTATGGGGTGAGACTCGTACGAAAGCGATCGGTCAATTGAAGCACGTTTTGTCACAAACCGGTATTTCTGGGGTTCACACTAATCTTTCTTTTTTATCCGGATTACTTGAAAGTGAAATTATTCAGGGAAGCAAGATTTACACCCGATATGTAGATGAAAATCTGGATTTAATCAATTCCATGATTCAGGATAAAAAACTACAGTTGAACAAGCATAAATTAGTTATCGCTTACCTTATTTTTCATTTTCATGAGCAGAAGAACTCCGGAAATTCGGTTTGGAATCAGATTGGTTTCTGGCGAATGATGCCTTTTTTTGAGGTATATGTCGATAATGAAAAATATGAATGTAGTATCTCTGATCATCAGACTTTCAGGATTAATCAGAAGGAATATGAGACAAGTGTTGTTCAGTTGAATGAAAAATTACTTGAATTAAAAATTAATCAGCAATCTGAATCCTTTTATTGCATTGAAGATGAGAAGCAAACCCTAATCATTTCCGGAGGATTTTATTTTGCATTGCGCAGTAATTTACTGAGGAATCAGGTTTTGCCAATGCGTAAAAATGAACTTGAACAAAAGATTTTTCAGAACCTTATTTGCGCCGATTTGTTTGGGAAGGTATTGAAATTAAATACAAGCGAAGGCGATGTGGTTCAGACTGGACAAATTTTGCTGACTTTGGAGTCGATGAAGACCGAAATTCATGTGCTTTGTCCGGTTGAGTCACGTGTGAAAAAGATTTTTGTGAATGAAGGAAATGCCGTGGTTGAAAAGCAATTGCTTGTGGAGTTGGAAGATGTTACTTTGCAGTTGCAGTAATCAGACAATTAGAATATCAGGTACTCAGTTCATAATGGGAGACGGTGGCTGAGCCTGTCGAAGCCGAAATTTGGAACTTAATATATGAAT
>JBBQXI010000084.1:0-11641 GCA_038209805.1 Bacteroidales bacterium
ACAACTGGGTTGATTGGAGGTTCGCGGGTCAAAAAACACAACATCAGGCTGGAAGCCTATGGAACAATTGACGAGCTAAACTCCTATATTGGACTGATCCGTTCAATGCAATCGGACACTCATACCGACCAGATCCTTGAAATTATCCAGAACAAATTATTTGTAATTGGAGCCAATCTGGCAACCGAACAATCAATTGATCTGATCAAAAAACAACTGCCATGTAAAAAGGCTGATATTGAGTTGCTCGAAACTGAAATGGACGAAATGAATGCAAGTTTACCCGAACTCCGTAACTTTATTTTGCCAGGAGGTTGTCGGGCTTCATCGTTTTGCCATGTTGCACGCACTGTATGTCGTAGAGCAGAACGCCACATTGTTGAATTAGCCGAAAATAAAGAAGTGGACGCAAACCTGATCAAGTTTGTTAACCGACTGTCTGACTATCTTTTCGTACTCTCCAGAAAGATAAATCTAGACCAAAAAGCAGCGGAAATACTATGGTCTCCAGATGCAAATGATTAATAAATATTAATGTTTGCAGAATGCGTTTTTTTGTTATATTCGCAAAAGTTAAAAAAACCGATTTAAAAACTACTTAATATTTAATAATATGTACTGGACTCTTGAATTAGCCTCTAAACTAGAGGATGCCCCATGGCCAGCAAGCAAGGATGAATTGATTGATTTTGCCATCCGTAGTGGTGCTCCACTTGAAGTTATTGAAAACCTTCAGGAAATTGAAGATGAAGGGGAGATTTATGAAAGTATTGAAGACATCTGGCCGGATTACCCAAGCAAAGATGATTTCTTTTTCAACGAAGACGAATATTAATTCTCGTTATCATACAGTAACGCAAGGTCGAAAGCCTTGCGTTTTTGTTTTATGGTGATATCGTAGCTTGATTTTGTTCCAAGTCACCCCGGACTTGTTTCGGATTCTCATTCTGTTACGATATGCCGAATCAAGTTCGGCATGACGATCCATCAATCGCTTTCCAAAACGACTAGATTCCTCTTTTATATTGTGCATTCGTAGTCTGCTTAATCATTTGCAGTAGTTCTGCTTTTGAATTGAGATCGCCGTCCAGCATGTTTTCGAACTGCGTAATGATTCCTGATTTATTCACATCGGTTTTGGTACCGGTTTTTATCTCCCTCAAATCAATCAAGAATTTAGAAAAGAGATCAGAAAAATCTGCAACAATATCGGTATTCAGAAAATTGGTTTCGTTGATGATGCGATGGTAATTTCCTTTCGATTTTTCCAGATAAATTATATCGTTTTTCAGGTTGGTGATTGTTGTTGATTTCTCGCACTGCGAAATGCAATTATCATCAATTTCATCCTTGCCACATCCGGTGACCTGATGGAACAAACATTGCCGGCTTGTCAACAGCACAATGGGGTGATAAATACTAAAGTAAAGTTCAAAATCGTCGGGCTTATTCAACTGCCGCATCTGAGTCTGACTAATTTCATTTGAAATAAATGCACCAGAGCAGATGAAATTTTCTTTTAAACACAATAAGCCGAAAGAATTAGTCACGTTTAGATACGGGCCTGCAATCCAGCGAATTCCTCTTTGATAAGCTTCGTAGGCGATTCCGGTATTGTTTGTTACAATTAGTTGAGGATGCAACTGCCGAAGAAATTCGACCGCCGTGCTATAATCATCGCCGATGATAACTGAAGGAAACCATGGAATCAGAGTTTCGTTTTTCCGGAAAAGATCGACATAATCCGCACATTCATTTTTAAAACTATCCGGAAGTTGAAAATAGACATCCGCAGAAGTCTCGGTACAGAGATGCAAATCTTTTGGTGAAGATATTAGCACAGAAAGCGATGGTTTTATTTTCTCCCTTTTTTGCTTCTTGGGGGCAGAAACATGAATTGGATCCAGAGTTTCTCTTGAATCGTTCAGGATGAATAGAACTCGTTTTTTAATTGCTGTGAGTTCTTTAAATGGCAGATAAACATTAGGATGAAGATATTCCAAGCTTAGCTTTTCGATGTAATATTCCGTATCGTTAATAGCTTTCAACCGTGTAAAAACCATCGCGAAATCTAAAACTTCTATGCCGGCATCTGAAAGATTAACCTCAGAAAGCACTACAAACGAAGTATTCGGAGTTTTTACCGTTACTTTCAGCGGCGAACCACTTTCTCCTGAAATGTTGATTACCAAAGGAATTTTTGCAATGCTGAGTTGCTTTATTTTATTTTCTGTGGAAGCTTTAATTCCTTCCTTTTCTTCATAAAGTCCAATTTGGTCTTGCTGCAATTTATGATCCGAAGTGTAATCATTCACCTCCGAAAGATGTTGAATGGAATGATCACGGGGATTGTCAATATACATATCCTTATTGATAGTTCCCTTCAGGAAACCATTCGAGAAATCGCGGTTAAAAACCTTGTACAAATCGCTGTTATCGGTTAACAATTCGTTGTGTCTGGATAAACTTTGAAGCTGTTTTCGCCAGTTACTGACAACCGTATAAACGTAATCGTACTTTTTTATTCTTCCTTCAATTTTAAGCGAATCGACCCCTGCTTCATCAAGTTCACGTACATCAACCCAAGCCGAATTGTCTTTCAGATTGAGCGGATAATCGTTACCTGCCTGAGTCGTGACATACCGGTCGCGGCAAGGCTGACTACACCGTCCTCGGTTTCCGGAGTTTCCGCTTTGCACCGAACTGAGGTAGCATATTCCGGAAAATGAAACACAGTACGATCCGTGCACAAATACTTCGGTTAAAATCTGGTTTTGATGGGCAATCTCAGTTAAAGCTTTTATTTCATTGATATTTAATTCTCTGGAAAGATTTACCCGTGTGGCATTCAGCTTACTTAAAAATCTAATCTGACCTTCGTTGTGGGTAGTTAACTGAGTGGATGCATGAATTTTTAAACCTTTAAAAAAGCGGGATAAAAGATAAAATAGTCCCAAATCCTGAACAATTACCCCGTCGATACTGGTATTCACTAACTTATTCAATAAGCCAATCAAAGCAGGGATTTCACTGTCAACGAAAATGATATTTAGGGTAAGAAAAACCTGACAATCGCTCTGGTGTGCCAATCGTAAGATTCCCTGTAAATCGTTGAAGCTGATATTAGCCGCGCGGTTTCGGGCATTAAATTTATCAAGCCCACAGTAAACGGCATCGGCTCCAGCCAGAATTGCAGCTTTTATCGAATCAACATCTCCACCAGGCGCCAGTAACTCCATTTTTCGTTTCACAGGCGCAAAGATAAGAGATTTAGAGGTTAATCACTTCTTCAGATACCCAATGGGGTTTCGCGATTTTTCTGATTCTTTCAGCTCAGCCATCTCGGTTAGTGCCTGATAAATATCGTTGAATTGCATGTTCGTTTCAATCATGAAATTTTCAAGCTTTTGGTTGAGTTCGGCATAGCCAAGTGCATACTGCCGCAACGCGATAAAAGCCCGCACAATCTGTATATTAATATCAACTGATTTGTCGCTTCTCAAAACACTGGCCAGCATTGTAACGCCATTTTCGGTAAACGCAAAAGGCAGTTTTCTGGTTCCACCCCAACTTGATATCACAAATTGTGATTTCAAGTTTTCAAACTCTAAATTGGAGAGTTGGAACATAAAATCGGTAGGAAATCGTCTGAGGTTTCGTTTAACCGCCTGATTTAGTACTCTAGTTTCAACTTCGTATAATTCAGCCAAATCGAAATCGAGCATGACACGCATACCACGAATCTCGAATATTTTGTTTTGAATGATTTTCAATTCCATACTGAGTAAGGATTATAAGACTTTCGAATGTATAAGTTACAAAGAATTATGACACAAACCAAAAGCGGCTGAACTCCGGATTTTCATCCTTTACTCAGCCGCTTTTGTGAATCTTGATCAGCCAAATGTGACTGTCCTCTAAGGACTATTTTGGTCCGATAATTTCAATAAAAGTCCCGTCAGGGTCTCGTACCAGAACAAAATCGCGGGTTTCGTCGAGTTTGGTAGGTGTAATTCCGAGCGTTTTTACATCGTACTTTTTGATGCGTTCCAAAATCGGCTTCATCGATTTCACATATAGGGTTATGTATTGCATACCGGTGTCGTCGGGTACAAAGTTTTGTTTCTGATGAGTGGCTTTTTTGCCAAACGACATCAGTTTCCACTCGGCTGCCTGTTCGCTGTTTTCGAGTTTCAGTATGGTTACGTCAAAGCGGTCGCCATTACTTAATCCAAGTTCTTTGGCTCGTGCAGCATCAACGCTGAATTCGCTGGTTTTTACCATGCCAATCACATTTTGGTAAAAGTCGAGCGATTTGTTGAGGTCTTCAACTACCAAGCCTACAGAAATGCCCGATTTGGCAAAATCATCGGGAGGCTGAACAGAAAATGCAGGCATTCCAATTGGCAACATTGCCAATAATAGAAAGGCTTTCAAAAGATTTCTCATGATTTTTGGTTTTTGGTGATTTCGGAATTTTTAACCTGTTATTTTTTTCGGAAGTCCTTTTACCAAAACAGGCTTCTCATTTTGTTTCTTCGGCATAAACATATCTTTATAGGTCAATCCCAGTTTCTCTTTCATTTCAAATGAATAATCGAGTGTACCCAGATCTGCACCGGTATTGTTGGTTCCAAACGTGAATTTCACACCTGCCGCCTTGGCTTTCCTGAGAATTTTTTCAGTCGGGAGTTTATACCTCGAATTGATTTCCAACGCCACTCCATTTTTGGCCAACACGTTTACAAAACGGTCGATTCGGGCATCTGTCCAAAGTTCGTCGTATTTGGCAGCAATTACTGCTGGAAGGAAAGTCGGGTTTACATGAATGTCGATAGGTTCCTGCGATACAACACTTTCAATTTTACTGACCAGTTCGTCCATAAACTGCTGCTCATCATCCACAAATGCTTCCTCCGGAATCCAAAGTCGCATCCGGCGGCCTTTGTGATCAGTCCAGGTCATTCCATCCGTAAAAATGTAATCGAATTTGGCGACAGCTTCAGGCGAAAACAGGGTTACCCACTCGCGACCTTCAGCCTGCATTCCTCTGAAAATAGGTTTTGTCTGCACAGTATCCATATAAGCTGCCAATGATTTGTCATCTGTCACCGGAAATTTCAAGCCGCAATTGGGGGCGATGCCATAATTGATGCCTAATTTTAAAGAGTTTTCACAGGCTTGAGCAATGGTCAGTCCGCCCTTTAAGTGAACATGGAAATCGATAACCGGAAAGTTCTCCAGACACATTTTGGTAATTTTATCGTCCCATTCTTTAGAAACCAACATGGCGAATTTTTCAGCCTTAGGCAGTGGTTTTACCTGAATGCTTTTGAAATATACTTTGCTGTCCTTATCGTGACATTGCAGTGCAATGCGTCCGGCACTGAACACTTTCATCTTATCATTCTTGGGGCGGTATGGATCGTCTGGCTGAATATAATCGACCACTTTTGTCCCATTTACAAATACTTCGCAGCGGTTTTCAACCACTTTGAACGACAATTCGAACCACTCATTATCCTTTACTGTTGGATAATAAACATTCCGAATACCATAGAGACTTCCGGTTTTTTTCAACTCTTGAAAATCACCAGGACGCTCGTAGGTGTTGTTAATCTGAACTTCGTAGCCGCGTAAAAGCGGACCGTGAGACTGCTCCTGAGTGTGGAATATAATTCCTGAATTACTACTTGGTTCAGTTTTCACCATCGCTTTCAATTCAAAGTTGCGAAAAACTCCTTTATGAAAATCGCCAGTATAAAATAAATGACTGATTGGTCCATCGGCTACCATGACCCCATCTTCTACTTTAAAAGAACCTGGATTTTCATTGGCAGTCCAACCGGTAAGATCTTTTCCATTAAAGAGTTCTGTCCATTCTGGCTCTTTATTTTTACAGGAGATAAAGATCACGACATTTAAAATGAGAAGTAGTAAAAATTTAAATTTCAGCATGGTAAGTTTGGTTTAGTTTCAGAATACTAACAAAGATAAAAATCTTAATGGGAAACTTGAATTGCGGAGTGAGAGATATTTTATGTATTCATATTTAATACATTTGCAGATGTAATCATTCTATTGGTTTAAGCATTTATCACAAAAAACAACTATGAAAATATTGGGAATATGCCTTCTTCTTCTTGCCGCAACCAGTTCGTACAAACTTCTGGCACAATCGTCCGTAGATAAATCGCAAACTGCCCGTCAAATCATTGGTCAGATGCAAACCCACCTGACTTGTCCGTGGAGTCAGGAAACTGTTGATACGTTCAAAACCGGCAATCCTGACGATGTGGTCATCGGAATTGCTGTTTGTATGTTTGCTGATATGGCAACACTACGGAAAGCTGTTGCCAGCAACTGTAATCTGATTATCGTTCATGAACCTACCTTTTACAATCATTTAGATAAGACAGAAACATTGGAAGACAATCCTGTTTACCGCAAAAAGATTGAATACATCAACGAACACAAACTAATTATTTTCAGGTTTCACGACCATTGGCACCGAACTGTACCTGATGGAATTTACATGGGAATGATCGAAAAACTTGGATGGAAAGCCAATCAAACCGATCAATCGATGCTGTTTTTTAAGTTCGATGAACAAACAGTTAGTGGCTTTGCCCAAAAGCTTCAGGATAAATTAAAAGGAAGCCAACTGCGGATTATTGGCGATCCTTTGATGCGTTTTACCAATGTTGCAATGGCAGTTGGCGCCCCTGGATCGTCATCGCACATTAATTTATTGACCAACGATTTTACAGAATTACTTGTTGCCGGTGAAGCTTCGGAATGGGAAACCTACGAATACGTTCTGGATGCCTCAATGATGGGAATGAAAAAAGCGGCCATCTTCACCGGACATATTGCCTCAGAAGAAGCCGGGATGGAATATTGTGCCCAATGGATGAAAACCTTTATTCCTGACATTCCGATCACTTATTTCGAAAACGGATCGTCGTACTGGCCGGTTCAAAAATGAGGCATTCGATGATTAAAGCTATTATCTTCGATATGGATGGAACGTTGGTCGATACCGAGCCGTTCAATACTGAAATCGAGAAACGTCAGTTTGCATTGAATGAGATTTTGATTTCGGAAGAAAACCATCAGAAATACCTTGGAGTTGCTTCGGATGCCATGTGGAAAGAAATTGTAGAACAATACAACCTAAAGATACCCGTAGAAGAATTGATCGAACAAAATCATATTGAAAGTCTCCGCTTTTTTGCCGAAGTCGAAGAAATCCCAGTCATGCCCGGATTGGTCGAACTATTGGAGAAACTTCAGGAGAAAAAATATCCGATGGCGGTTGCATCCTCTTCAACTCCTGAAATAATTGATCTGATTCTGAGTAAAACCAATCTCAAAAAGTACTTTCAGGTAATTGTAAGCGCTCAAGAAGCCGGAATGAGCAAACCCGAACCCGATGTTTTTTTACTGGCTGCTGAAAAATTGGGAATAAAACCGGCCAATTGTCTGGTGGTTGAAGATTCATCAAACGGAATAAAAGCAGCTCAAGCTGCCGGAATGACCTGCGTTGCTTATCAAGGATCAGACGCAGATCCTCAAAATCAGAAAGAAGCTGATGCGTTCATCAGAAACTACTCTCAATTGGGAATGATGCTCATATAAAAGTGTTCAGTCGCAACTAGCAATTTTTCTGAATACTGAGACTGAACATTGATCACTTTTTACAGTGTCACTCCGGTTTTAAAAATCGAAATTTCTTTAAAGCCACTTTCTTCGTGCCTTAGTTTCTTACCGCTTGAAACTTCAATAATATACTGAATAAATTCGTCGAGCAACTGATCCATTGTTTTGCCTTCGAGCAATTGTCCGGTATTAAAATCGATCCAGTTTTTCTTTTTAGTAAACAGCGCCGTGTTGGTCGAAATTTTCATGGTTGGCACAAAACTTCCGAACGGAGTTCCCCTGCCGGTAGTAAAAAGCACCAACTGACATCCGCTGAATCCCAAGGCCGATGCAGCTACCAAATCATTTCCTGGAGCTGACAATAGATTCAGGCCTTTTACTTTTATCGGTTCCGCGTATTTCAGAACGTCCATTACAGTAGCAGTTCCGCCCTTTTGAGTGCAGCCCAGAGACTTGTCTTCAAGCGTTGAAATGCCGCCATCTTTGTTGCCTGGCGACGGATTTTCGTAAACCGGCAAATTATGCTGTGTGTAATAATCCTTAAAATCGTTGATCAGACTCACTGTTTTATCAAAAGTTGACTGATCCTTTGCCCGAGCCATTAAAATCGTTTCGGCTCCAAACATTTCAGGAACTTCAGTTAAAACAGTTGTTCCACCCTGAGAAATCAGAAAATCAGAGAAAACACCAACCAATGGATTAGCTGTAATTCCTGAAAAACCATCAGATCCACCGCATTTCAAACCAACTTTCAGTTCCGAAAGTGGGATAGCTTCGCGGCGATCGTTTTTCATGTGCTCGTAAATTTCCTTCAGGATTTCAACCCCCGCTTCAACCTCATCTTCCACTTCCTGCGAAACCAGAAATTTAATGCGACCGGCATCGTATTCACCAATAAACTTTTTCAGATGCGATATCTGGTTGTTTTCGCATCCCAAGCCGAGAACCAGAACACCACCTGCGTTCGGATGATTAATCAATTGCGCCAGAGCTTTCTGGGTATTCACATGATCGTCGCCCAACTGCGAGCACCCGTAATTGTGCTTAAAAACCTCAATGGCATCCACGTTTTCAGGATTAACTTCCTTTTGAAACCGATTGATAATTTGTTGAGCCTGACCGTTTACACAACCAACTGTTGGCACAATCCAAATTTCGTTACGGATTCCAGTATTTCCATTGCTTCGACGATATCCATTGAAAGTCAGCTCCCGCTTGTCATATCGGATTTCATTCAGTTTTTGATTGAACGAATAGGTAATTGTTCCGGAAAGATTGGTTTTCAGGTTGTGTGAGTGAACATGATTCCCAACCTGAATTTCGGCAATAGCATGACCAATCGGCGCTCCATATTTAATCACATCGGCATCGACTGTAATCTGTTGCAGTGCAACTTTATGACCAACCGGAATATCGTTTGAAAGAACGAATTGCTTATCATCAACAACCACTGTGTCACCAGCTTGTCCAATTTCAAGACAAACCGCCACATTATCGTTCGGATTTAATTTTATAAATTTTGCCATTTTATTTTGTTGCGAGTTACGGGATTCGAGTTGCGAGTATACCTGTAACCCGAAACTCGCAACCCGAAACAATTATTTATCCAATTTTCATTAACGGGTTATTCTCGCTAAGTACCGACTTTACCGCTTTCTTCATTCCTACCTGCTCAATCAGGAACAAATAACAAGTTACCGAAATGGTCAGGTTTGGAACTTCATTTAAATCTTGCTTCCATATTTTATCCAATTTCAACACTTTCTCAACCAGTTTCTGAATCGAAATTGGTCGGCCGTCACATTCGGCCCAAGCTTCTTTGTAAAAATCAAGAATCCACTGGTCATCTTGCACCTGATAACTTACCCCACCTGTTTCACCTTTAAAATAAGCAATCATAGCTGCCAGTGAAAATACCAGTTTTTGCGGTAACATTTGATGGGTATCGTAATAATTAAGTAAAGAAGGCAAATTCCGGGTTTCCCATTTCGACATGGCGTTCAGCGCAATACTCTGCCATAAATGCCTGATGTATGGATTCCGGAATCGCTCCAGAATTTTATGCGCAAACGACTGAAGCTCTTTTTCAGTACCATCTAAAACAGGCAAAACCTCGTCGTAAACCAACTCCTTCATGAAATGACCAACCTCCAAATTTTCAAATGCTTCGCGCACTGTTTCAAGTCCGCTGAGATAAGAAACTGCATAACTTCCGGTGTGGCAACCATTCAGAACCTGAACTTTCTGCTCACGGAAACGTGTCATGTCTTTCACAAATTTCACGTCCAGTCCAGCTTTCTCAGCCGGAAATTCTTTCTGTACCCATTCCGGAGCTTCAACAACCCAGAAATGAAAATACTCACCAACAACAACCAACTTATCTTCGTATCCAAGTTCTTTCTGGATTTCGTTAATTTCATCCTTCGGGAAACCAGGCACAATCCGATCAACCAATGTATTACAGAATGCACATGACTGATTTACCCATTGCGTAAATTCGTCACCCAAATTCCAATTTTGCACATGTTGCAGCACATATTTTTTCAACGTATCGCCATTTTTGTCGATCAGTTCGCAAGCAAAAAAGATCAAACCCTTATCGGTAGCTCCATTAAATGCTTTGTAGCGGTTATAAAGCAAAGCAGCAACTTTCCCCGGAAACGATTTTTGCGGCTGCATATCAAGCGTATCGGTTTCGTCCATAGCAATGCCAGCCTCAGTTGTATTTGAAAACACGAAACGAAGATCGGGATTGAGGTACGATTGCTCGTATTTAGCGTATTCGGTGTAAGGATTGATTCCCACGTTAATACAATCGATCAGCGAATATTCTTTAACCGGCTTGCCATTTTTGATTCCCTTCAGGTAAACATGGTAAAGGCCATCCTGATCATTCAACATACCGGCCATTCCACCAGGCAGTGGTTGAACCACATCAATACCCGTATTAAAATCAATTTCCTTATTCATTTTATCAACGATCCAATCGGTGAAAGCACGTAAAAAATTTCCTTCACCAAACTGAAGCACGCGAGTTGGATAAACTTTTGTTTGTGTTGCGTTTTTGCGATTTAATTCCATTTTGTCATCTATTTTAAAATTCACCGTGTACGAACACGAATTATCAATATTGAATCCCGTGTACGAACACGGATTGAGCCGCAAATGTATATTTTTATTTTATTCGTGAAAATAAATTGATTTACAGAATCGTATAATTAGTTGATTTACAACACACGCAGTTTCATTATTAATGATTATTTAATAAATATAATCTTGATCATTAATTTGAGCCGTAATAATTCCTATTTTTAAGCTGCGATGCTAACTGTTGATTAAAATAAATGTTAACCTGAAAAATTATCAGTTCAATATTTACGTTACAAAACATGATTGAAAAACAAATCTATGTGATAACCGGGGGCCCCGGATTTGGAAAAACCCAGATAGTCGAAGAACTAAGACAATTAGGCTACAATTGTTCCAAAGAGTTTGCGCGCGATTTGATTTTATCCGAACAAGAATCAGGAGGCGAGGTTCTTCCCTGGAAAAATTCAAAACTTTTTCAGCAAAATATTTTACAAAAGCGGATTGCTTTTTTTGATTCGGTGCCCGATGGTTCTTCTGCTTTCGCTGACCGTGGCATTCCAGATCAATTGGCATTTGCCCGCTACAGAGGATTTGGTACTCCTGAAATTTTAAGCGATTATTCTCAGAAATACAGATATGCACCACTGGTTTTTGTAACACCACCCTGGCCTGAAATATTTGTAAACGACTCCATTCGCACCGAGACCTTTGAGGAAGCTTGCCGGATTCATGAGGTTGTAGTTGAAACTTACATAAGCTTGAATTATCAGATAATTGAGTTACCTTTATTACCTCTCAAACAACGAACGAAATACCTACTTGAAAACTTATTAAACTTTGAAAATGATGCAAATTAATAGACGTAATTTTCTAAGAAATGCCACCATTG
>JBBQXI010000085.1:0-11591 GCA_038209805.1 Bacteroidales bacterium
TATATCAAACGCCAGTGTATGCATTGTAACGAACCCGCTTGTGGCGCTGCCTGTTTAACACAAGCAATGCATAAAAATGAAACAGGGCCGGTTACCTGGAATGGCGATAAATGTATGGGATGTCGTTATTGTATGGTATCCTGTCCGTTTGATAGTCCTAAATTTGAATTTCATAGTGTAAATCCCAAAATTCAGAAATGTGATATGTGTTTTGATCGGCAAAATGCCGGGGAAAAGCCAGTTTGTGTGACGAACTGCCCAAATGATGCGCTGATGTTCGGAAAACGACGTGATTTGATTAAAGAGGCACGCAGGAGAATCTATGAAAAACCTGACTTATACGCAGATCATATTTATGGTGAACATGAGGTAGGAGGTACCGGTTGGCTTTACCTTTCTCCAGTTCCGTTTGAAGAACTTGGTATGAATACCAACTTGCAACAATCATCGTATCCGTCTTTGACTAAAGGATTCCTGTATAGTGTTCCTTCAGTCGATTTACTATTGCCACCGCTCTTGTTAGGCATTTACACAGCGACCAAAAACAATCAACATAAAGAAGAAGACAATGAATAATCAAGCCTACTCTTTAGAAAAAGAAAAAGAACATAAATTCAGTTGGAAATTTTTGTTTAGCGAACTAAAACCGAAAGGTAAATGGCTTACCCCTTTTAATATAATCTCAATTCCAATTATACTTTTAGGCATTTTCCTAATCGTAATACGTTTTTGGAAAGGGTTGGGGGCTATAACTAACCTCACACAGGATGTTCCATGGGGATTATGGATCGGGTTTGATGTAGTTACTGGTGTTGCATTTGCCGGCGGTGCATATGTGGTCACTTTTATGGTTTATATCCTGAATATAAAAAAATATCATCCGATTGTCAGGGTTACCGTATTGAACGGCTTTCTGGCTTATGCGTTTTATACTGGTGCATTATTGCTCGATTTGGGTCGTCCGTGGCATGTGATTAATCCTGTAATCGGTAATAGTTATGGAACCAGTTCTGTACTGTTTTTAGTAGCCTGGCATTTTATACTTTACATGCTTGCTGAACTGATCGAGTTCTCACCCGCCATTGCTGAATGGTTAGGGTCGAGGCGAGCTCAACGGATTCTTTCAGGAATGACCATTGCTGCTGTTATCTTCGGTATTACTTTGTCAACTTTGCATCAGTCAGGTTTAGGAGCACTTTATCTGATGGCCAAAGAAAAAATTCACCCTTTGTGGTATTCCGAATTTATCCCTATGCTATTTCTGGTTTCAAGTATTTTTGCCGGACTTTCAATGGTTATTTTTGAGGGTTCAATCAGTCACAAAGTATTTCCCGACCAAATCGGTGAAAAGAATCATCATTCCCAAAATGGTATCATTCATGGATTATCAAAAATATGTGCAGTTGCCATGTTTGCCTATTTTTGTTTACAATTTCTTGTTTTTCTTCATACCAAACGATGGGGTTTATTAAATACTCCAATGGGCTATTGGTTTTTGCTTGAAATGATAGGATTTGTGTTTATTCCAATGGTTATGTTTTTTTACAGCTATCGGACAAGCAATATTTTCCTGATACGATTTGCTGCAATCTTAACCATGATTGGAGTAGTACTGAATCGTTTGAATGTTACTGTGATTGGTTTCAGATGGGATGCGGCAGTACACTATGTTCCATCCTGGATGGAGATTGTTGTTACTTTGGCCGTTATTTTTACTGAAATCTGGATATTCAGGTGGGTTATTCGCCGCATGCCGGTGCTTAGGGAATCGCCTGAATGGGCTAAAGAATAAGGTCGATTAATCGACGGTTCTCAGAACTGGTTAAAATAGATAAGAGCAAATTAATCAGCTATCGCAATTAATGAAGTGATGGCATAAAAATAATAGCAATGGAAGGATTTACTTACAACAACATTTTCGAAATGAAAGGGATTGAATATTTGGCGATCGTTGCATTTTTCGCTATTCTGATTCCATTCTGGATATTTTTAAATAAAGAGGTGAAAACAAAGAAGCATACTCAGAAATCGTTAGGAACTCTCACGCCTAATTCGCTGCAAATTCCTCATGGATTGTTTTTTAGCCGGTTTCATACATGGACCCACCTTGAAAGATCTGGAGTTGCAAAAGTTGGACTCGACGATCTGTTGGTACATATTACCGGAGAAGTTAAACTAAGCCGACTTTTGGATTCAGGTGAGCGTATTAAAAAGGGAGATTTTTTGGGCGAAATAGTTCAAAATGACAAACGGCTCAAAATTTATTCCCCCATTTCCGGAGAAATAATGGAAAGCAATTCGCTTCTCGCTGAAAATCCTGAATTGATGAATGAAGATCCATACCTGAAAGGGTGGATGTACAAAATTAAACCCACCAGCTGGGTAGCCGATACTCAATCATATTTTCTGGCCGAAGATGCAAGCTTATGGGCGAGGCAAGAGTTGGAAAGGTTCAAAGATTTTTTGAGTGAATCGATTGTTAAATATTCGCCAGATCCTTCATCGGTAGTTTTGCAAGATGGTGGCGAATTGCGAGATCAACCGCTTTCAGAACTTTCTAATGAGATCTGGCAGGATTTCCAACAAGAATTTATGAGTAAAAAAGTCTTATGCCGACGCAAAAACTGTTTCCGGGAACCGGAAAAGTTAAAAAATGATTGATTTTTTGATGAATTTGTCGATCAAAAAATTCTAAATAATTGATAATTTGGTGTTTATTAAGAAAGCGATGTGAGAAATCATCGCTTTCTTATTTTTTACTCATGCGAATGAGTTTTATAGTCATTAAACATACAATTCACTGAAACAAAATCGAATAGTTGAGGCTGAATTTAAAATTTTGAGACTAAATTAGCATTCGGTAAAATGGCTTTAGAATTTAATCCTATTTTTCATGAATTGGTTTAAAAGAGTAGCAAAAAAAAATATTGCAGGAAGTCCGATAATTAGTCATTATGTGAAATTTCGCTCTTCAATATATGGGAGAGTTGTTTTTATAATTGCTATTTTATCTGTTTTCCTTTTTGTATCATTCAATATTATTTTTCAGTCGGTTAACGAACAATATCTGAATACAATTATTCTTCAGAGCGGTAATAATATTGGATCAATTGTAGAAGGAGCGTTGTATCATTCGATGCGTCAAAACGATAAAGGAGCGCTTCAAAATACGCTTGATATTATAAATACGTTGCCAGGAATCGATGAGGTAAATATGTACGATAGTAACGATAGACTGGTTTACTCCTCGTTTGCTGAAGATACGAACAAGAGCCATAGCGATCCGAATTGTATAAGTTGTCACACAAATATCCGGGCATTGTTTCCAGGCTTAGAGAAGTCGTATAAAATTATCGATGTAAATACGGATTGTTTGATGAATAAAAACGATAATGGCAGCCGGCATTTACTCATTCGCTCGCCAATCCTGAACGAAAGATCGTGTTATGTCAGTTCTTGTCATTTTCATCAGGAGTCCGATACACTTTTGGGCTCGCTCGTTATCAAAATTCCACTTGAAGCTCAGGACAAGGCCATTCAGAGATCATCAACCGAGTTTTTCTTTTTGGCTATTTTGGCCACCATGCTGTTTGCTTCATTTTTGTTACTCTTCACCCGTAAGAAAATTAAGAATCCGTTGAATGAATTGGTCAAAGTGAGCGTTGCAGTTGCCAATGGCGATAAAAGTACTCGCCTTGAAATAAAACCGAATCAACTGGACGATATGCGGGTGGTTTCCGAAGCGTTTAATGACATGTTGGATAATTTACAAACCGCAACTGTTGAGTTGGAAAACTGGTCGCAGCAATTGGAATATAAGGTTCAGAAAAAGTCGGAGGAACTGGGTGCCGCTCAAAATGAACTGATGCACGTTGAACGATTGGCTTCTTTGGGAAAACTATCGTCTTCTGTTGCGCACGAAATCAATAATCCTTTATCTGGAATTTTAATTTACACAAAATTGCTTTTGAAACAGGTCAGCAATCCTGAACTGTATGCCTCCAAGCGAGAGCCGATGCTCAAACATTTACGATTGATTGAATCGGAAACAAAGCGTTGCGGCGACATTGTAAAAGGATTGCTTGATTTTTCGAGGAAAGATCAGAACGATTTTGAACCTAAACATTTACATGAAATATTGAAGGAGACTTATGAGTTAATGACTCATCCGATCAAAATTGCCGACATCAAATTTGAATGCGATTTTGCAGCCAATTCAGACCTGATTTATTGTAATCCGAACCAGATTAAACAGGCTTGTATTGCGATTCTGGTAAATGCTTCCGAAGCGATTAAGGAAAACGGTGAAATCACGATCAAAACCAAAAATTTGGATGAGGAAACCATTTGTATTGATATTTCAGACAATGGATTAGGTATTGCCGAAGAAGACATTTCCCATATTTTCGAACCGTTTTTCTCGACAAAACAAGTTGTCAGCGGCATTGGCTTAGGCCTTGCGATTGTTCATGGCATTATTCAAAACCATAAAGGTAAAATTCAGGTGAACTCCGAGTTAGGTCGGGGAACAACTATTTCAGTAAATTTACCACTGATAAAAAGTTAAGGAGAAAGAGGAATGGCAAAAAAGATTTCAATATTGATCGTTGATGATGAAGAATCGGTAAGAGATTCCTTATACAATTGGTTTCTTGAAGACGGATTTCGCGTTGAATGTGCTGAAAACGCCAAAAGAGCGCTGACAATTCTCGAATCTGACCAGTTTGACATCATTCTTGCTGACATTAAAATGCCAGGGATGGACGGTCTTGAAATGCTCCGGAGAATTAAATCCATTAAGCCTGATTCAATTGTCATTGTTATGACAGCCTTTGCAACAGTTGATACAGCTGTAAAAGCACTCAAAGATGGTGCTTATGACTATGTAACCAAACCATTTGATCCGGATGATTTGACACATTTGATTCGAAATGCCACCAAACAAATCTCTCTGGTTGAAGAAAATGAAACATTAAAACAAAAAGTGACTTCACTCGAAAATGTGGAAGATCTGATCGGAAAAAGTGAGGCCATGAAAGGCGTTTTGAAGCAGGTTGAGAGCGTGGCTCAAACCAATTCTTCGGTTATTATTACTGGAGAAAGTGGTACAGGGAAGGAGCTTATTGCCCGTGCTATTCATGCCAATTCGCCACGTAAATTTTTCCCATTTGTGAGTGTTCATTGCGGTGCATTAACCGAAAGTTTGCTCGAAAGTGAGCTGTTCGGTCACGAAAAGGGAGCATTTACAGGTGCCATGTACAATCGCAAAGGTCGATTCGAAATGGCCGACAGTGGTTCCATTTTTTTAGACGAGATAGCAACGATTTCAACAAAAATGCAGGTTGAATTGCTTCGGGTTTTGGAATCAAAAACATTTATGCGGGTTGGTGGAAATAAGGAAATCAGTTCCGATTTCAGGGTAATTTGTGCCACCAACAAAGATTTGAAAAGCATGGTTGAAAAGGGAACTTTCCGTGAAGATCTTTTTTACCGTTTAAATGTAGTAAACATACAAATTCCACCCCTGCGCGATCGCAAAGATGATATCCCATTATTGGTCAATTACTTTATAAACAAGTATTGTACATCAATGAATAAACCTCCAGCATCAATCGATCAGGCCGCGTTAAATCGAATTCAGGAGTTTAATTTCCCTGGAAATATTCGCGAACTTGAAAACATGATTGAACGAGCCATTGTTGTCGGAAATGGGAAAAAAATAACGTTGAAAGATCTTCCGTTGGAAAAGACTTTTGTAAGTAATTCAGCCGAAAGTCTCGACGATTTTGAGAGGGCATTTATACTTCAGATTCTTACTAAATACGATTGGAATATTTCGCGCACTGCCCGGGCATTAAAAGTTGACCGGGTAACTCTTTACAACAAAATCAAGAAATACGATTTAAAATTGGCAGATCAATAAAATTGCCAAATGAACCTGCAAACCATTACTTTAGTTTCATTTGGTTTTTTCGAAAAGGATATTTTAGAGAAGACTGCAGAAGCTGTTATTGAGGAATATCACTGCCTTGTCAATATTAAAGATGGGCATTTGGATTTAAGTGAATATTACGATGCACCTCGTAGACAATATGATGGAAATGCATTACTGAAACAGGTTCATTCCATGTCGTTTCCGGAGTCGGACAAGAATCTTGGGATATTTAATGTTGATCTTTTTATTCCGATATTGACCTTCATATTTGGACAAGCTTTCTTGGGTGGGCAGACAGGGATTGCTTCACTTTACAGGCTTAGCAATGAACGGTATGGTATGGTTCATGACGAATTATTGATGCTTGAACGGTTCAAAAAAGAGGTTATACACGAACTTGGCCATACGTTTGGTTTAATTCACTGTTTAAGTCCAACATGTGTTATGCGTTCGAGTACTTATGTTGAAGATATTGATCAGAAGAGCATGCACCTTTGCCGCAATTGCAGGTCTGAATTGGACATCTGACGAATCGAAATAGGATTATTCTTAAATTTTAAAATTATTGTGTAATCTGGAAAGTTTCCATCATGTTTACACTTTTTAAAATTGTTGTGGATAAGAACAGTATTAACTGACTGATAAGAAATAAAAAAGAGAGCTATTTCTAACTCTCTTCAGTGCCCGGAACAAGACTCGAACTTGCACAACCTTGCGATCACTAGTCCCTGAAACTAGCGTGTCTACCAATTTCACCATCCGGGCATTCACTTTTCTTTTAAAGCGCAGCAAATATAGAAAATTTTAATTTCCGGCGAATGGTTTTCGTACATAAAAATTTAAAAAGTGCGACTTCCGTTAAGCTTGCTATTCTTAGATAAACATGCTCAGTAAGTTATCCTCCGGCTACCTGTCGTTTATCGGTAAAAATCAGGCTTTGGTCGTTTTATCAGTAGGTTTTGGTTACAAATTGTTGAGCTTGCAGTTTCAATAACAAAATAAGAAAGCATGATTCAAAACTATACTGAACAATATGCTGGACTTTGGGAAAAGTGCTCCATTCAGATGCCCGAGTTTTCAACTGTTTATTTGAAGGGAGATAAACTCGGTAAAGAAAAGTTTTTGGATCAGTTTCTTGAGACGATCAAAGCTTTTCGTAAAAATCGAATTCAAGGCAAATCATTTACAGAAGTCGATCAGCAATTGTTTCTCAGTAACGTTCGTGGCTTTTTAAGCAGCGGACTTGATTTTACTGACGGCCAACTCGAATTGATGTTTTCGGATGAGATGGTTGAAATTACTCGCATATTTGTCAGGCAAGCGAAGGCTTTTGATCCGGATTTAGCTTTTAACGATATCTTTCAGGCTTGTCGAAACATGTGGATCATGAATGGATTACAATTGATTATGGGAATCCGGATGCAGGTCACTCCTTCTATTTTTGCATACAGCATGTTGTATCCTTATACCGATAATCTGATCGATGATCCAAATGTTTCAAATTTTGAAAAGTTAGTTTTCAGTGAACGTTTTCGCAACCGGCTTTCAGGAATAAAACTTGAACCGCAGAATATGACCGAAAATGCCATTTTTCGCTTGGTCGGAATGATTGAAAATGAATATTCGCGGAATGATTTTCCGGAGGTTTATGAAAGTTTGTTGGGTATTCACGATGCTCAAACCGATAGTATGAAGCTGTTTCAACAAAATAACCCAATTGGGAAGCATGAAATTCTGAAGATTTGTTTGGCAAAAGGTGGCGCTTCGGTATTGGCCGATGGTTATCTGGTTGCCGGAAAATTGACCGAGGCGCAACGTTATTTCTTGTTTGGTTATGGTGCCTATCTTCAGTTGCTCGACGATATTCAGGATGTGGAAGAGGATCATGCGGCAGGTTTGATGACCGTATTTTCAGAAGCTGCATTTCGGGTTTCGCTTGACGAGAAGCTGAACAAAACCTACAGGTTTGGCGAACAGGTGATGGAAAGTCTTGAGTTTTTTGATGGGCAGCACATTGAATTGTTCAAATCGCTCATGCGCAGAAGTATGGATCTTTTCGTTACTGAAGCTATTGCCCAAGTTCCTGATGCCTATAGCAGAGAATATGTTGTCGCATTTGAAAGTTTTTCGCCATTTCACTTTTCGTATATCCGCAAGCGAAAAGAACAATTTGCATCGTATAATGGATTTTTGCTGACGGCAATTGAAGAGTTTGCTTTTGTTGAAAGTTTGATTTCGTTTGGTTAAAGGCGAGTTTTACCTGATTTTACCTATTATTTTTGTGTTATAAAAATTAAAGTGTTTGAAAGACAATTATTTTTTTGTTGTTTTGGTTAATCAAATTGATGCAACTTAATCTTAAACCAAAATAATTAGAAATGAAAAAGTTAATGCTGTTATGCCTTGTGGTACTTGCCACTTTTACCTTAAAGGCTCAGGTCAATATGCTGGAAATTGATGCCGCTGGCGGAAAAACTCAAATCAACAAAAACATTTACGGTCAGTTTGCCGAACACCTTGGACGTTGTATTTACGATGGAATATGGGTCGGCAAAGATTCCCCGATTCCAAATGTGAATGGCTACCGAAAAGATTTGCTTGAGGCCCTTCAAGCGTTGAAAGTGCCAGTATTACGCTGGCCAGGTGGATGTTTTGCAGATACTTACCATTGGAAAAACGGCATTGGACCTTTGGCTGATCGCCCAAAAATCAAAAACGTATTCTGGGGTGGAACTGTTGAAGATAACAGCTTTGGCACTAACGAATTCCTGAATTTGTGCGAAATGCTGGGTTGCGATCCATATATTTCAGCAAATGTTGGTTCGGGTACCGTTGGCGAAATGGTCGATTGGATCGAATACATGACTTCAGATGATGATGTTCCGATGGTGAAGCTTCGCAAGAAGAATGGTCGCGAAAAACCATGGAATGTAAAATTTATTGGTATTGGCAATGAAAGTTGGGGTTGTGGTGGTGAAATGACTCCGGAATTCTATACTGACCTGATGAGGCAATATTCGAACTATGCGAAAATGTATGGTGGCGATAAATTTCAGCGTATTGGCTGTGGTTCAAATGGAGGTGATTTCAACTGGACAAAAGTACTGATGGAAAAAGGCCGCAACAACATGGATGGTTTGTCGCTTCATTATTATACCATAGCTGGCGAAGGTTGGAACAATAAATCGGCCGCAACCGGTTTTGGCGAAGACCTCTATTTTTCAGGCCTGAAAAAAGCTTTATACATGGACGAATTGGTGAGTAAACATTCGGCTATTATGGATCAATACGATAAAGATAAACGCGTTGACTTGCTGGTTGACGAATGGGGAATTTGGACCGATGTTGAGCCCGGAACAAATCCAGGTCATTTATTTCAGCAAAACTCTATGCGCGATGCGTTAATTGCATCAAGCACTCTGGACATTCTGAATAAACACAGCGACCGTGTTAAAATGGCTAATATTGCACAAGTTGTGAATGTGTTGCAAGCAATGATTCTGACCAAAGGCGATAAAATGATTTTGACGCCAACTTATCAAGTTTTCAAAATGTACAATGTTCATCAGGATGCAACTTTGCTGCCATCGAACCTGATTTGCGAACCATACAAACTTGGTAACGATCAGATTCCTGCAATAAGCAGTTCAGCTTCAGTTGATAAAAACGGTAAAATTCATGTGACAATCAGTAATCTAAATCCTTCAAAGGAGATTAAACTTGAAATTAATCTTTCAGGAAAAGGGTTTGCAAAAATTAATTCAGGATCTATTTTGACAGCGGCAGCATTCAATACGGTAAATACGTTTGAAAAGCCAGAAACGATTATACCAACAGCATTTAAAAATGCGAAGAAACTTACTGACAATAAGTTGGAGGTAAGCATTCCAGGGAAATCTCTGGTTGTTTTGGAACTTGAATAACAATAGTCAATCGTTTTTAAAAATATGAAAACAGCCGGCTTGATTCGTCAATCCGGCTGTTTTTGTTTAAACGACAATCTTATTCTTCTGAATGGTTTTCATTTCGTTTTATCGGTTAATTTTGGAGCTTTGATTTTTACATACCAAATATGGATTCAGAAAAGATAATAATTGGCTTTTTAGGTGCCGGAGGAATTGCCCGGTCGCATGCCTATGCCTTGAATTCGCTAAAATATTTCTATTCAGCAGTTCCTGAAATTGAGATGGAAGCGGTTTGCTCGGCCCGAAAAGAAAGTAGCGATACGTTTGCTGTTAAATTCGGATTCAAGAAATCGCTAACCCTTGAAGAATTCAAAGCCAATACCACCATCAATACCGTTCTTATTTTAGGACCAAATAAAGTACATTTTGAGCATTTGAAATTGGCACTTGAAATGCCTTCGGTAAATCGTATATATCTTGAAAAGCCGGTTTGTTCCAATCTGGAAGAAGAACAGGAAATGGCCAAACTGGTTGCCGTTTCGGGAAAACAAATTCAGGTTGGATTTCAGTATCTGCAAACTGCTTCAGTTCGCGAAGCTTTGGCTTTTTGGCACTCCAGAAGATTGGGGTCTCCGATCCATTTTGACCTAAAATATTACAATGGCGATTATTTGCAGAAATCGTACAGCTACAAACGGCAAACCCGGTTGACTCCGGCTCCTGATGGCGGCGCCATGGCCGATTTGGGTTCGCATGGAATCAGTTTGCTGATGGCATTCTTGGGCGAAAATCTGCAAATTACCAGCGCCTTTCAGGCCGGAAAGTTTGCCGATGTTCCCGAAGACTCCGATTTATTTAGTTTATTGTCATTGGTTCAGTCTGAGAGTTTTGCCGCCGGAACGATGTCGGCCAGTCGCATCAGTTCAGGAACAGGAGATTTGGTTTCTCTCGAAATTTATGCTGAAAAGGGAATGCTGCGCTATTCATCACATTCGGTTGATTATTATGAATATTACCTCGAAGAAACCGGACAATGGACCCGACAGGTAGTTGGCAGCAATTATTTGCCAATCACAAGTTTCCCGTCGGGGCATGTCCCCCCGGGTTGGTTACGATCGATGATTCATGCACATTATGTTTTTCTTGGCGGAAATGACACGAAAGCATTTATACCCGATTTGAAGCATGGTTTAGCTGTTCAACGCGTAGTCAGGGAAACTGCCAAGTATTTAAAAAATTATAGGGATTTAATACAAAATAATGGAAAGAAGTAGTGGCGTTCTGCTGCACATTAGTTCGCTTCCGGGCGAGGATGGTATTGGTAGTATGGGGAAGGATGCTTCCCAGTTTGTCGATTTTCTGGCACAAACCAAACAAAAGATCTGGCAGATTTTACCGCTCGGTCCGGTTGGATATGGAAATTCGCCTTATCAGTGTTATTCTGCTTTTGCCGGAAATCCCATGTTTATTGATGTTCAACAATTAGTCTCTGATCGCCTGATTTCCAAAACGTCAATTGTCGATCAAAATTTCAAGACTAAAGTCGTTGAATTTGAGCGGGTAGGAGAGCGGAAGTCTGTTTTATTCAAGGAAGCTTTTGCTGGGTTTCAGAAGAATTTTGACCGTTATAAAGACGAATATTATACATTTATGAGTCACAATTTCTGGTGGCTCGACGATTATGCACTTTTTCGGTCGCTAAAAACGAAATACGGCGAAACTGTTTGGAATACTTGGGCGAAAGAATTGGT
>JBBQXI010000086.1:0-11564 GCA_038209805.1 Bacteroidales bacterium
GAAGGTTGCTGCTGTGCTTGCTATTGCTGAACTAGCTAAAAAACCAGTTCCTGAAGTAGTAACTTCAGCCTATAATACTACTCACTTAAGTTTCGGACGCCAGTACATTATTCCGAAGCCACTCGATCCACGTCTGTTAATTACAGTAGCACCAGCTGTGGCAAAAGCAGCAATGGAAAGCGGAATTGCCCGTAAGCCAATTACTGATTGGGACAAATATGCTGAGGAATTACGTCAACGTATGGGTCTCGACAATAAACTTCTCCGTGGATTAACTGAAAAAGCAAAAGAAAATCCGAAACGAGTGGTTTTTGCTGAAGCTAACCACATCAATATGTTGAAAGCAGCTTCGGTTGCCAGGGCCGAAGGTATTTGCATCCCAATTCTGCTTGGAAACGAAGAGCGTATTGAGAAATTAATCAAGAAACATGAGATTGAACTCGAAGGAGTTGAGATTGTAAACCTACGCCACGACCGCGAAAGCCACCGACGTAAGAAATATGCCAAAATGCTGACAGCTAAACGTCAGCGCGAAGGAATGACCTATGATGAAGCTTTCGAGAAAATGTTCGATCGTAACTACTTTGGGATGATGATGGTTGAATCGGGCGATGCCGATGCTTTCATTACCGGTGTTTATACCAAATTTCAGGATGCCATCACACCTGCAATCGAGATTGTTGGTATGCGTGAAGGGTTGAAGCACATTGCCGGGTTGAATATTGTGACTTCAAAACTTGGAACTTTCTTCTTTGCCGACACCATGGTAAATAATCATCCATCAAAAGAAACAATGATTGATATTGCCAAACTGACCCACGATGCAGTTCATCTTTTCAATACCGAACCGGTAATGGCCATGCTTTCGTATTCAAACTTTGGAGAACGAAATGTTGGAAGCCCGGCAATGATTCACGAATCGGTTGATTATCTGCATAAAAACAATCCTGAAATGATGATTGACGGTGAAATGCAGGTAAACTTCGCACTTAATAAGGATTTACGTCACGATAAATTTCCATTCTCTAAAATTGACGGGTTGAATGTAAATACTTTGATTTTCCCGAATTTAAGTTCATCAAGTATTGCCTATAAACTGATGCTTGAAATCGGAATGTGCGATACCATTGGACCAATCCAAATGGGATTGAACAAACCCATACACATCCTCGATGTTGAAAGTTCGGTTCGCGATATTCTGAATATGGTTACCGTTGCTGTAATTGATGCTCAGGTCGAAGAACAGAAGTCTTTGAATCTTCAGAAGTAAAATAGACACTTTAGGATACCTCCTGAATAAAATAGAAAGAGCTTCGCTGATTTGTTTCAGTGAGGCTCTTTCGTTTAATAATACAATTTGTTTATTTCTTTTTTTACTTGAATAAATTTATCGCATAGGTAAAGCAGTATCATTAATTTCTGTTGCATCAATAATTTTATAAACCGGATATGCATTGAACCCCTTTCCCCATTGAGGCAACAGGTAACGATCCATAAAATTCCAGGTTAGCAGCCCATCGTTAGTTTGTGGTTCGAGCATGTAGGCCGCAATGTTGGCGAGCGGCTGAGCCGTTCGAATTACAAAAGTACCAGACTTGAATTCTTTGTGCTGAAGCTCCCAATTTCCAGTTATAGTTTGGGTAAAATGTCCCTGATTCAGTCGCTTGTCCGATTGGAGATCAGTGATCTGGAATGAAAGCACATCTAAATTCTGAGGTTTGTTCAGTATATTGACTTGTATGCCATGCCGTTGCATCAGATTAATCACTAGAGGATCAGAAATTGTAACCAAATAAGCAAACGGAAATTTTACGCTTTTAGTTGCTTCGTAAGTTGCAATATATGGAACAGTTACTGTCTTTTTTCGATCTGTTTTTTTGTAACTTTTCTCACCGTTGGCATTGGTAACTTCATCTACTTCATAAGTTTTTATTGTCACTTTCTCCTGAATAGGTTTTCCTATATATTCGATCGGGAACGAATCGACTGGTGATGGATTTATACCACGGGCCACGGTCTTTTTGTCCGATTCGTTGATGAGTTGCTTGATTTCGTTGGTGTGCGAAGCACAATAATCGGTAATTGATTGCAGCAAAGCATAGCAGCCAAGTACCCGCGATTTATAGTCGGCATACACATAATTCTCGTTCAGGATAGCCAACCGGTTACGAACGCCGATGTAATTGGTCAAGTAGCGGGGTTCTGAAGCATATTCTTCCCAGCCTTTCTCCGGATTTTTCATGTCGATAAATTCGCCGTAAAAACAGTTTTCAACTTTGTACTGGCCGCGCAAAATGTTGGATACATCAGGCATCATCTGCTTTTCCATGTATTTAGTCAACGAGCGGTCGCCAGCCACATTCATCATCCACGAAAAGGTTACCGGTTCTTCGTGGTACGAGCCATTGGTGGTATGGCAATCGACAGTAACCTGTGGATCCCATTTCAGAAATACATTTTTGAGCAACCCATTCATTTCGGGTGTCTCCAATTTTATGGCATCGCGGTTTATGTCGAGCATCTGACCATTGTAACGCACACCAACACCGTTTCTGGGGCCGTTCTGGTGGGTGCGGTTATTCACGCTGATGGCTTCGTTTCCATCGGGGTTGAAATTCGGGCAAATCAAAATAATTACATTCTTCAGTACTTCCTTTTTAGTTCCTGAAAGTAAATCGCGTGCAAACATCAACGAGGCTTCTTTTCCTTCCACTTCACCTGCATGTATATTGGCCTGAATGTATAGAACCATTCGTTTGTCGTCAGCCAGATTCTGAGTGGATTTTGGCATCGGATCGGCAATAACCATCAGCGGAATTGGCCGTCCTTCAGTAGAAACAGCAATTGTTTCAACCCGAACAATCGACGAATGCTTTGTGATCGACTGGATAAAGTCATTGACGTCTTTCTCTTTTGATGTGGATTCAAAGCCAGAGCTTTCGGCTACAGTTAACGTTTGTGCAAAACTTAGGAATGACGTAAAAATTAAGGCGATTGCCAAGGCCAATTTGCGCATGATGAATGGATTTTTGGTTTACATTAAAACAAACCGTGTGCAAAGCAAAAGTAATTATCTCGTGAAATTCAGCAGTATTTAACCTTGAGTTTTTTACAATTTGATTTCGAATTTGGCACGCAGTCCGAAGGTAGGCGCTCCAAGAATTGATTTGTTGTTTACCCGCCAAATAGCTTCGACCCGAAATAAGCGGAAGATATTTTCAACTCCGGCACCCAATTCGAGATATGGATTGCTCATTTTGGAAATGCTGCTTGGAAATTCTACAATTTGTTGATTTTTATCGCTCAATGAACCGATCATCGTTTTGGCAGATAATACTTCGCGCAAACCAATTCTTCTCAATAATGGCAACCGGTTAAAAACAAATCCGTTGAGGTGATATTCGAGGTAAGCATGCAGGTACTTGTCGTGTACATATTCCATATAGTTCAACAAATTGAAATCGTATGAAAATAATCCTTGCGTTTCGTTTCCGCGTGGAATGTCGAGCATCGTATACGGAAGTTTTCCGAAATACATTCCGCCCTCGATGGCGTAATTAAAGGCAGTTTGGCCAATTTTCACATATTGCTCTATGGTGGTAAAAACCTTGCCATAGTAATTTTCTTTTCCGGAGTAAAAAACCTTACCGCCGCCCAATGCAACATGAATAATCGGATAGTCGGTATTCATATAAACTCTCAGGAATTTATCATCTATCACTTTTTCCTGCCATGAAAAGCGTGTGTCAACAGTAAAATCCACAGCAGAAACATTATCGACAGGTAATCCTGCACGCATGAACGGATAAAATTCAGGAGAAAAATGACGGATGTAGTTGGCGCTAATTTTATTTGAAAGTCCCGGGTGCCATTCGTATTCGTAAGATGTTGTAAGCTTCTGTTCGCGGAAGAGTTCGTCGAGTTCGTCGCGCTTAAAGACTTGCGAAATCAGGTTGTTTTCGGTTGGTGAAAGGGCATTTTCGTATAGGAACAAAATTTTCTCATTTTCACCTGAACGCACAATTTTATCATCGTATGAGAACTTAATCAGCTGGCGGTTGATGGTCGGAAATTTATAGCCATAACCAGCAATTCCGTTGAATTTTTTATTTCTGAAACCATAACCAAGTCCGCCCCAAATCATATAATGCGTACTAATTTCACTACTTGTACGGGCACCGGCAAACAGGTGCAAACCCTCCACTTTGTTGGTGTTTATGGTACTGGCATAGGGGCCAAATTCGAATCGCCCAAGATCATAATATCCAGTCATCGACATTCGTGTAAGGTTATCGACGAACTTGACGGCTTTAATTTGGCTGACAGAATCGATGGTGGCACTAACCAATTTCTCGCGTGGATTGAGTTCTTCCAGTCGGTGTGTTTCCCAATAATGCTGATCGCGATCTTTTGAATCAGGAAGTTTTACCGTTTCAAATTTACCATTACCCTTTGCGAGGATTACGTCTTTCTCTTGATTGACTGATACGCTGTCGATAACCGCCGACTGGGTAAAGAAGAGGCTGATCGGTTTTTTCGATGGATTGTTTTTTAGCGGAACATAGTTGAAAATCGCATCAATCTGGTTTCGTTTGAAAAATGGAACCGAATCGGACACAAACTGATAAGTACTCTTCAACTGCATGCTTTTCAGGAAATTGAGGTAGCTTGTCGAGGCCAGCGTTCCATCCACTTCCAGAAGCGAAAAATCTTTATTCTCAGTGGTTAAAAATCCTTTGAAAACTTTGTCGCCAACACGTCGGGGAATAAATTCAATACGATAATTTTTTACTCCATTGTGCATGGTACTGTCGGCCAGAAAATACTTATAATAAAACCAACCGTTATCGGCCAGCGGGCTTACAAAATTCTGCGAGAACAGGTCGATGTAGTTGTCGTAGAAATTAACTTCCATATCCAATGCGCTGGTAAAACCGGAGATTTCGTAGTCGTCAAGAACGCCAACTCCTGAAGTTTTATCGGCCAAAACGGTTGATTTTTGCTTGGATGGATTCCGTTGAATCTCATTATAAACCAATTGCTCCGAAAAGTAAATGGGCAAAAATTTAGAGCTATCT
Source organism: Bacteroidales bacterium (assembly GCA_038209805.1). Lineage (GTDB taxonomy): Bacteria > Bacteroidota > Bacteroidia > Bacteroidales > Prolixibacteraceae > Aquipluma. Next base: position 5,079 of record JBBQXI010000086.1, read on the forward strand.
TCAGCCGTTTTAAATACATTTTGATTGTTTTTAAACGCACGCGACTGCATCATCTTGTTTCCAACATTATTGAGATGATATTCCCATTTGGTGTATTTTCGATAAGAATAGCGCGGATATTTGGCCGGGTTATTTTGTTTCTTTCGCGCGATCATCTCTTTCAATATTCGTCTGACAGGTCCATCGTTGGGCAATGCGATCACTTCCGAAATCTTGATCAGGTCGGGTTTGAGTTTTACATCTAATTCATTAGTTGTAAATGGCTTAATGCCAAATGATTTACCAAGATATCCAACTGTAGTAAACTGAATGGAATCAACTTTATTTTTGCTGATGAGCTGAAAAACCCCTAAAGAATCGGTTGTGGTTCCAATAGGTGTCTTCTTAAAAAGTATTGTGACAAATGGAATGGGTTCGCCAGTTTCCTGATCGGTAACTTTTCCGTGCACAATAGTTGGCTGCGAAAAGACCGGTATGAAAATAAATAGCATTAAGATAAGTAGCTGGAACCTCCTTGTGAAATGGAGTTCAACTAAGTTGAATTTTCTATACATGTTTTGTTTTCTGTTTCTGTAAAAGTTCAGAATAAAATCCATGTGGCTGGCATGTTCTAATTTTATTCGAACTAAAAATCAAAATTGTCGAAAATATTGAACAAACGAGTAACCTGTTTCGATTTTTTAGTGAATGTTAAGTTTTCTGCATTTTTAGATATCGGCACAATGAATTGCAATATTCATGTTCCTTGAACAAATCAAAAATGGAAAAAGCTCACATGCAAATTCGTATCTTCAGATAAAATGCTCAATAAACAGCTTTTTAAGCATTTCGATTTCTGCTATTTCAACTATTTCAGATAGTTCTCGACAAAAACATTTTTAGGATTGAAAACCATAGAATCCCAATTGTTTTTACGTTGCTCTGCGGTAGGCCAGGTATGCTCGCGGTAGGTAACCGGATATATAATCTTTTGCCCCTTGGCCTGATTAATGGCTGCATAAACTGATGTAGACGGGCAAGTATTGTCGACTAAACCGATTTCGACAACTAGTGTTGCTTTCGAATCTTTTAAAAGATGCGCTGTATCAAAATAGGGAAGTACACTCTTCATTTTCTTCATATCGCCAGGTTGTTCGAAAGGTTGAGGCCAACCTCCTTTTCGTCCGACAAGTGTTCCACCCCAATCGCACATAGCCGGAACTGTTGCAACCACCGCACTCACTCTCGAATCGAGACCAGCGGCGGCCAATGCCTGACCACCGCCTTGACTTTCGCCAATTACGATGATTCGTTTACCGTCCCATTCAGGAAGTTTAGTCAGAAAATCGAGCGTGCGGATTAAACGCAGGTACATTCCGCGGAAATAAAGATCATCTCTGCTTTCCAAACCACTGATGTAATAGTTTTTCAGTTCGCCAGCTTCCAAATTATTGTAATATTCGTCTGGCTGTCCATCAAGCATACCGTGCGCATTCAGGTCGAAACACATAGCGCCTTTCCCCATTTTGGCATATCGAAGAGCCTCTTTGGGATCTGATTTGCACCATGATCCTTTTACACCGGCAGCATGTACCAGCAACACGATAGGGAGCGATTTTGCAGTTGCTTTTGTTGGTCGGGCGAAATAACCTCTGGCTGGTTTTGGTCCGGTGCAATTAATTTCAGTATCGAAACAAACAAATGGGAACTCCGAACTTTCATTCTTACCAAATTTTACATCCAACGGAAGTGCCTTAAGTGCTTGTTTTTCGGTAGCCCAGTATTTTTTGAAGTCTTTCGGAAATTTGGTTCCTGGTTTTATTTTTTGCGGGTCAACGATCATCCCTATCAATTGCTTGTTCCCTTTCATTTTCGCTTCAACGATAACGGAACAAGGTTGTTTAAAGGAACCTTCGAAAATTAAGATGGAGTCATTTGCCGGAACAATCGCCTTTTTCAGAATGACTTCCGTATTGTTTTGCAACACTTTAACCCATAGAGTGTCACTAAGTTCATGATTTGTTGGATAAGCCGTTACCCAAATTTTATCGCTGCTTTTGTATATCCCATTTTCATGAGATTGCTTCAGAATGACGGTCTGAGCTTGAGTTGTACAAATGAATACAAAGAGGCTAAATAGAATGAAAACGTGATGTAATTTGGCTTTCATATTAAGTCAGATGTCTTTATTTTGTTTCTTCGTCCTGAGTAAATTCGGCAGCCAGTTCATTGTCTTCGGCTTCGTTCTCTTCGTAAATTTCGATGATTGGTTCGGTAAATGCTTTACTAACCAGACGTTTGTCGAGCGTAAGCAAAAGCGAAGGCAAAACCATGATATTAAAGAACATGGCGATAAGTAAAGTGGTAGATATTAAGACTCCAAGTGCCTGTGTTCCTCCAAATTCAGATACCATAAATACACTGAATCCCAAGACTAAAACGATACTGGTATATATCATACTGAATCCGGCTTCGCGCAAGGCATTCAAAGCCGACAATTTTATGGCACCATTATTTACTTTCAGTTCGTGTCGGTATCGCGAAAGATACTGAATGGCGTTATCGACCGAAATCCCGAGTGCAATACTGAAGACAATAATGGTAGATGGTTTAATCGGAATACCTGCAAAACCCATAATGGCTGCAGTAATCACCAATGGAATGATGTTCGGAACCATCGAAACAAGAATCATCCGAAACGAAACGAACAAGAAAGCCATCAGGATAGAAATCAGGATAATGGCAATAATTACACTTTCGAACAGGTTTCGAATCAGGAAATTGGTTCCTTTGGCATATACAACACTGTTCCCAGTCACTGTTACATCAAATTTTGAACGATCGAAAATGGAATCGACTTGAGGTAAAATATTGGCCATAAGCGAATCCATGTGATTGGTGCCAACGTCGGCCATTTGGTAACTTATTCGGGTAATTTGCTTGGTGCTGTCAATAAACGATTTCAACAGACTGTTGCCATTTCCCGATACATTTTGAGGAATGTAGCCGAATATGAAATTTTTCTCCATTGAGCTCGGCAAGGTGTATTTGCTCGAATCTCCATTGTAATAAGCTTGGCGAGCAAATTTGAATACTTCAATCAACGAAAGTGGTTTCGAAAACTCGGGATGTTCGTTAATTGCATTCTGAAGTTTGTCAATTTTCTGAATGGTTGAGTACACTAAAATGCCGTTTCGTTTTTTGGTATCAACCGAAATCTCGAATGGCATTACTCCTCCAAAATTACTTTCAAAGAATTTAAGGTCAAGTAAAGTGGGGTCATCCGATCTGAAATCATCAACGATTTTTCCTGAAGTTTTCATCATACTCAGGCCAACAAATCCCACTACGATCAATCCTCCGGCAATGCTATATATCAAATTACGGCGATTGCTGATTAAGTAAATGATTTTGTCGAGTACGGCACCAAAGAAGTTATTGTCGAGGTGTTTGAGGTGTTTTGGAGTTGGTGGATCGACCAGACTAAAAATAATGGGCAACAGTGTAATGGTAAGCACATAGAGAACCATGATGTTGATGGAAGTGATTATTCCAAATTCGCGCAACATTTGGTTTGGAACCAGAATGAATGCGGCAAAACCAAGAGCTGTTGCTGCATTGGTCATAAGCGATGCGAACCCAATGCGGTGAATAACCTGCGACAATGCCCGCATTTTATTGCCATGACTTCGATATTCCCAATGGTATTTATTCAGAATGTAGATACAATTCTCAATAACAATAATCACAATAAGCGAAGGAATTACACCAGTAAGAATTGTGATTTTATATCCAAAGAGCACAAGTGTTCCCATTACCCAAACAATACTGACTCCAACAATTAAAAGGGAGCTCAGGATTACCCGTATCGATTTAAAGAACAGGAACATGATGAAAGTAGCAACAAAAATGCTTATAATGACGAACAGAAACAATTCGTGCTTTACCTTCTGCATCGTAACCGTCCGGATGTATGGCATTCCGGAGCAATGAATTTCAACGTTATTTTTTGTTTTGTAAGCGTTTACGGCTTCTGAAATGCTATTTATTATTGCAATTCGGCTAATGTCGTTTATTTTTTTCTTGTCGAGCGTAACGGTCATCAGCGTGGCATTGGTCTTCGGATTATAGAGTAACCCTTCGTAAAACTTCAGCTTATGAATTGTATTTTTCAAGCTGTCGACTTCAGCTTGTGTGGTAGGTTTTTGAGTAACAACAGGAACGATACTAAATTGGTGCGTTTCTTCGTTTTTAACCAGATTTATTGCCCTCGAAATATTCAAAACTTCCAGAACACCATCAATTTTATGGATATCGCTGCCTAATTCTGTCCAGGCATTAAATTGTTCCAGTTTAAACAGTTCAGGATTTATAGTTCCAATTACAATCACATTCCCATCTTCGCCAAACAAATTTTTAAACTTTTGATACTCCATTCTTGTGCTGTCCTTTTCAGGTAACAAAGAAGAATTTTCGTAAGATAGCTTAACATTCTTTCCTTCATAGGCCATAAATGCCGTCAGAAGCGAAAGAATTACAATTAAAAAAGTTCGGTGTTTAAGTATAAATCGGGAGATGTGTGTAAACATTAGCAGAATATAATGATCTGTTTTTTAGGCAGATGTTTGCGATTAAATTTTGTATTGCCCGCAAAAATAACACAATATCGGTACTTTACCAAGTTGGGGGCTTTAAAACGCGGGAGATGACTCTTTTTTGAGCGAATTATCACTGCTGAAAATCGCTCCTGTATGATACAAAAAAAATTACCTTTACGAGTTGACACTAAAATCAGGAGAGCCTGGAGATTGCTTTTGAACGTTTATTTTGATTGAAACGGGATCAGATGGAATGTGGTCAATTCATAGAATCCTAAAAAAATGGTAGTCGTGAAAAAGCTTAACTGTAAAATGGATTACTTATATTTCCAAAATTTCCAAAGCGCTAAAGTTTAGGTTGATTGACCAGTTTTTATTCAGTTAAAGTAATAATGATTAATTTTTCTCATCGAAACAGGCAGTTTCATCCAGGATATTTCGTTTCAAAAGGCACTTTTCTTGTAGTATTGTTCATCCTAATGATTAACACGTTTTCGTTGAAGGCGCAAGATCCTGAATTCTCGCAGTTTTATGCCAATCCGCTTTATCTGAATCCGGCCTTTACCGGTACAAGCGCATTGTCAAGGGTGTCCATAAATTATCGCAATCAGTGGCCTAATCAGGGAAATACATTTGTAACGAACTACCTGTCGTACGACAAATTTGTGAGTAGTATACGGAGTGGAGTCGGATTTCAAATGATGTATAATGTTCAGTTGAATGGAATCATCAGCAATCTGAATACCTCCTTTTTATACGCCCATCACTTTAAAGTAAATGATCGGCTTTTTTTTTCATTGGCTCTTGAGACAGGATTCATTTACAAACAATATAAAGTCAGTGAATTAGTTTTCCCGGGGATGATTAATCAAAATAATGGTGAAATTTACGGAACCTATACACTCCAAACCGAAAACGGGAGCAAGTTAATTCCCGATTTTTCAGTTGGAGTTGTTGGGCAGAGGGATAATGTATATTTTGGTTTAGCCTTTAACCACCTTACCCATCCTGATCAGTCAATTATGAAAGGTGATACGCAGGGAAAACTTCCGGTTAAAATAACCCTTCATGCCGGCGCCAAAAGTCACGATTTTCATCATGGCTTATTGTCGCGTGAATATACCTTATCGCCAAACCTTGTTTATCAACAACAAGGATCGTTCAGGCAAGTAAACCTTGGTATGTATATGAAAGAAGATTGGCTCACCTTTGGGGTATGGTACCGTAATAATTTATCGATCAGGCCAAATTCGGTTGTTGCAATGTTCGGATATCAAAAGGAAAAATTTCAGTTCGGCTATAGTTTTGACTATACCCTCTCGAATCTTGCTGGTTATGGCTATGGATCGCATGAGATCTCATTGATTTTCTTTTTTGGACGGCGACAGAAACAGGTATTCAACAGGACCATGCAGATCCCACAGTTGTAGAAAAGCCAATCAATACACCAAAGTCACCGTACCCTTTTGCTGATGTTTAATCCCAAGGGAATCAGAATAATATAAAACCCACAAATAAGAACCTGTAGGTGCAAAAGAGCCGTTTTTCATCTTTCCATCCCAACCTTTAATTTCGTCTTTGACTTCGAAAACAATGTCATCCCATCTACTTAGAACCATAAAATGATAACCCTGACTAACTATCCCTTCAGTATTAATCAAAAATACGCGATCTATTGGCTCGGTAGCGTTTGGGGAAAATGCATTTGGAGGAAATATCCGGTCGAATTCAACCATTACAGGATGAGAGATGGTATCGATACAGTTATACCTAAATTGAGCGATTTACACCAAAAAGAGTAAAAGATAGCTTGCCTAATAAATTATTAATGAGTATCTTAGATGTGTAAGCAAGCAAAAAATACACATCACCAAATAGGTGGACAACACTATCTTTTATGGGAGCTAAG
>JBBQXI010000087.1:0-11544 GCA_038209805.1 Bacteroidales bacterium
GATCAAAAAAGAAGATGATTTAAATACACCTTCGGAGATCATGATTCAAAAGAAAAAGGCCACGGAACTGAAAGATAATATCAACGGATATCGTGATTTTCTGGCGTCCTTTCTGGAAAAAGATTCTCCCTTAAGTGAAAATATTATAAAGCAGCTCGATACATCAGACCCAAAAATTAATCTAAAAGAGGGTGGTGAAAAGAAGTCGTGGGAAAGTTTACATTTCGAAAGTAAACCACTGATTGCAGTAATAACTTTACTTTCAAAAATGCAAATCGACATTGAAAATGCTGAAACAAATGTTATTTCGAGTTTATATAGTCAGATAGATGCCGCTTCGTTCAAATTCAATAAACTGGGAGCAAGAATACTTGCAACATCAACATATGTACTTCAGGGAGATCAGTTTGAAGCAGAAATATTTTTGGCTGCAGAAGATACAACACAACAACCTGAAATATTTGTAGGCAATACTAAACTGACCATGCGAGACGGGAAAGGAATATATAAAGTTCCTGCTTCGCAAGTTGGTACATTTAAATGGGGTGGCTTAATAAAATATAAAAATCCGGAAGGAAATATAAACAGTTATCCTTTTCAGGGCGAATATCAGGTAGGTAAGCCAAGCGCCACTGTTTCGCCTACAAAAATGAACGTGATGTACATCGGGATCGCGAATCCCATTAAAGTCTCAGTCCCAGGTGCTGCATCTGAGAATCTGGTGGTCACTATAAACAATGGTCGTATTGAAAAAGCTGGAGATGATTACCTTGCTTACCCATCCAAACTTGATGCTACAGGCAAGAGTACCACAATATCGGTTTCAGCCAGATCTGGCAGCGAATTAAGACCAATGGGCTCGATGGATTTCAGGGTAAAAGAGGTGCCACCACCACTTGCAACAGTTGGCGGAAAAAACGGAGGAAACCTAAAAAAAGAAGAATTATTAGCTGAAGATGGACTCTTTGCTGATTTAAAGGATTTTGACTTTGATTTGAAGTTTAAGGTCATCCAATTCGACGTAAATATTTCTGGAACATACGTGAAAACATACAGTTCGAAAGACAATAAGTTTACTTCCGAGCAAAAAGACCAGTTCGGGAAGTTAACACAAGGAAGTATAATATTTATTGATAACATTATGGCGAAAGGGGACGATGGCCAACCAGCGCGTCCATTATCTCCTATCAGTTTTAAAATAAGATAGTCATGAAAAAGATTTTAGTATTCATTGGTGTATTGGCTCTTCTGTTTGGAGCCACCCAGCAGGAAACCAAGGCTCAGATTATTGATGGAGCATATAAACGCACTGACGTTTATAATCGCAAACCAACGCCTATGCCCTATATCAGAGAAGCCGATGTGATGTGGCGTAAAAAAGTTTGGCGCATCATTGACCTTCGTGAAAAAATCAACCAACCTTTGTATTTTCCAACGAAAGAAGTAGATGGAAGATATAATTTGGTAAACCTGATGATTCAAGGTGTAAAAGACGGCAAATTAACCGCCTATGATGCTAAAAATGATGACGAATTTAAAGTTCCTATGACTTTTGAGCAAGTTAAAGAAGCTTTTGGTGCAACAACAAGAACCCGAAAAGTTCGAAACGTTGATACAGGGGAACTTCAAGATAAGGTTGTTGCTGGTGAAATCCGCTCCGAAGAAGTCAAACAATTCATGGTGAAAGAAGAATGGTATTTCGACAAACAGACTTCGACAATGAATGTGAGAGTGATTGGAATTTGCCCAATTCAGGAATTCTACCGTGACGAAGACACCAATCAGGAACAGGTTCAACGCCGTCAGGTATTCTGGATTTATTTCCCTGAAGCACGAGAAATCATGGCAGCTAATGAAGTTTTTAATCCTCAAAATACGGCACGTAACTTATCGTTTGACGATATTTTTCTGAAAAGAAAATTTAATTCGTACATCGTAAAGGAAGAAAATATATACAACAACCGCGAGATTAGCCAGTATCTTGGAAGTAAAGATGCTATGCTTGAAAGTAAACGGATCGAAAATTCAATATTCGATTACGAACAGAATCTTTGGGAGTATTAAAATCTAACAGCATAAGTTAAAGCCTTATGGGAAATTCCTGATAAGGCTTTTTTTTTGAATAATTAAATTCTAAACAATAAAAATCTTCCTTCCAGAGTTTTTCTGAAATTGATGGTTTTTATTTGTGTACCGGCATATAAAATATGTATAAAATTCTGCTCATAAGTTTGATGGCCTCATTTCTCTTCAGCTCATGTCATCGAGACTGGACGAGTCAGCTAACTAGTGCCCAGAATAGAAAACCATATTTTGAGCCTATTCCCTACGGAATGAATTTCATTAAACAAGGAAGCATTAACATCGGCCCGTCTGAAGAAGAAGTTGATCGCTCAAGTACGCCGGTGAAAACCGTCTCTGTACCATCATTCTGGATGGACGACACCGAAATCACGAATAATGAATACCGTCAGTTTGTTTATTGGGTCAGAGATTCAATTGCACGTCAACTTTTATCCGAAACAATCCCTGAGTTTATAATTTCTGAAGGAAGAAAAGGAGTCATTCTTGAAAATCCCCGACTCAACTGGCTTGAACCTATCGAATGGAAAAATCCGGAATATCAGACCGCCCTTTCAGAAATTTATATTCCTGAAGCAGAACGATTCTTCAACAGAAGAGAGATTGATTCAAGAAAACTCAAATTTGAATATTATTGGGTTGACTACCGACAAGCTGCCAAACGAGCCAATAGTTATAATTTTGAGACACAGAGCTACGGAGGAAATGTTGCAGATGCAAACGGAAAAGAAAGCCCTACTCAGAACCGATCATCATTTATTATGCATGAATCTACTCCGGTTTACCCTGATACATTAGTCTGGATACGTGATTACACCTTTTCTTACAACGAGCCCTTAACCGAAAAATACTTCTCGCATGTTGCCTACGATAACTATCCTGTTGTTGGTGTCACATGGGCACAAGCTAAAGCTTTCTGCCAATGGAGAACGAAGCAAATGAATAACTTTCAGGATATGATTAAAAATCCGGGAGTAATGGATTACCGATTGCCTACAGAAGTTGAATGGGAGTACGCTGCACGTGGCGGTCATCAGATGACTATTTATCCTTGGGGAAGTTACTATTCCAGAAATAGCGAAGGTAGTTTCGTGGCCAATTTTAAACCGATGCGAGGGAATTATGTGTCGGATAGCGAATCAAGCATTACCACGATGAAAGTTGCCAACTTCCTTCCAAACTCATATGGTTTGTACGACATGGCTGGAAATGTAGCAGAATGGACTTCGAATGCCTATGCTGAATCAGGCTATGAGATCATGAGTGATTTCAGTCCCGACTTCCAATACAATGCAAAACCTGATGATCCTCCTGCATTAAAACGAAAAGTCATTCGTGGCGGATCATGGAAAGACATTGCCTATTATGTTCAGGTTTCGACCCGAAGTTTTGAATATCAGGATTCGGCAAAGTCGTATGTTGGATTCAGATGTGTTCGAAGCACATTTAAGCCAAAGTATTACGAATAACAAAACAGGAAAAAATCATTAGTCATTTGGGAATAGTTTAAAAAAGGCCCCTTTCTAATGACTCTTTCCCATTGTCCTCTTTCCTATCTTTTATATGTACTGTTCACCCTTATTCAGTCGAACATCGTTAACGAATTGCCTGATTTGCTGTTCGTCTTCCTTCCGGCAAACCAATAACGTTTCCTCCGATTCGACTACAATATATCCTTCGAGACCATGAAGAACAACTAGTTTTTCATTTGGCATGTTCACGATACAGTCCTTTGCACCATACAACATCACGTTTTTACCTGAAACAACATTTCCCAGATTATCTTTAATTGAATTTTCATACAAAGATCCCCAGGTTCCAAGATCGCTCCATCCAAAATCGGAACACAAAACATAAACATTGGTCGCCTTTTCCATGATTCCATAATCAATGGAGATATTCTGACATTCAGAATAGGTTTTATTCAGGAATGGAATTTCATCGGATGTCCCGTACAATCGACTACCCTTTTCAAACAATTCAGAAATCGAATTCAAATGGGTATTGAAAGCCTTCAAGATAGACGAAAGTGACCAGATAAAAATTCCAGAATTCCAGAAAAACTCACCACTTTCAATAAATATTTTAGCCAATTCGATATCAGGCTTTTCGGTAAATGTTTTTACTTTATGCAAATTTGCAACAGCTCCAATTGCTTTATTACTCTCAATTTGAATATACCCATAACCAGTCTCCGGCCGATTTGGTTGAATACCCAGAGTTAGCAAGGCATCATTATTACTAACAAATTCAATTCCCTTTTTGATTTCCTCCAGAAATGCATCTTCCTGTTGTATGTAATGATCAGAAGGAGCTACTATGATATTTGCTTTTGGATTTATCTTCTGAATTTTATAGCTGGCATAAGCAATACAGGGAGCTGTACTTCTGCGTAAAGGCTCAAGAAGTATCTGACTTTCCTTAAGCTCAGGCAACTGCTCCATCACAAGCTCTTTGTAATCGACACTTGTTACTATAAAAAAATTATCATTGGGGCATATTTTCGTAAACCGATCGTAGGTCTGTTGAATAAAAGTACGGCCAGTTCCAAGAATATCGAGAAATTGCTTCGGCATATTGCTCTTACTTAAAGGCCAGAAACGACTACCAACTCCTCCCGCCATTATCACACAATACGTATTATTCATTGTTCAATATATTTATGATTAGCTAATTGCGCCCTAGTTGCTTTATAAAACAGACCCCATCAGGTCGTTCAACTTTGGGTCGAAATCTTTTATCAAGATAATGAGTTTAAAATTAAAACCCTCGAAAAAATGCCTGTTTTTGGAATATTTGTACCTTTAACCATTACAAATAAATGAATTAACACCTGTCATTGAACCATTAATACATTGATTTGTAGTTTTTTACTTAGATCTCAATCAGAATTAAACGTCACTGAAAGATATAAATACAGGTTTTGAATGAATATTTTTAATCAAACAGGTCAATATTTCGCACTTCTTCTGAAAGTCTTCAGCAAACCTGAACGACATAGTTTGTACGTGCGACAGACCTTTAATGAAATTGAGAACCTCGGTGTTAAATCGGTTGGGATTGTAATAGTTATCTCAATTTTCATGGGTGGAATCATGACCTTACAGGTGGCATATAACATGGTCAATCCATTATTGCCAAGAACAATTATTGGACTAGGAAACCGTGACACATTAATCCTCGAATTCTCCTCGACCATCCTTGCATTGATTATGGCTGGGAAAATTGGGTCAAACATAACCTCCGAAATCGGCAGTATGAAAGTGACAGAACAAATTGATTCTCTTGAAATAATGGGAGTTAACTCTGCCAGCTATTTGATATTGCCCAAGATTATAGCAGTTGTACTGATGTTCCCCTTGCTCTATATCCTTAGTGTATTCTTCGGAATAATTGGCGGCCTAATCGTTGGTCCAGCCGTTGGTGCAGTAACTGTTACCGACTACATCAATGGAATTCAATCTTCGTTCAATTTCTATTATGTCACCTTTTCTCTGATGAAATGCCTGGTTTTCGGCTTCCTTATTTCATCCATTTCAGCCTTTTTTGGTTATACCGTTGAAGGTGGAGCATTCGATGTTGGTACAGCAAGTACCCGGGCAGTGGTAAATACCAATATACAGATTCTGGTTTGGGATTTGATTTTAACTCAATTACTGCTGTAAGATGATCGAGATTAAAAATATATACAAATCATTCGAGAATAAGGATGTTATCAAGAACATTTCGAAAGTATTCAAGCAAGGCGAAACCAACTTGATTATTGGACGAAGCGGATCGGGGAAAACGGTTCTGCTCAAATCGATCGTAGGATTGCACGAAATAGACAAAGGTCAAATACTTTACGACAACCGCGATTTTACTTCAATGGGGCAGAAACTTCGGAAAAAGCTCAGGCAGGAAATGGGCATGGTTTTTCAAGGTGGCGCACTCTTCGATTCCTTGACGGTAGAAGAAAATGTCCGCTTTCCACTCGACATGTTTTCAGAACTTACATCTTTAGAAAAACAAAAACAGGTCGATTTTTGTCTCGAACGCGTAAATATCACCGATGCAAACAAACTCTATCCTTCAGAAATCTCAGGAGGTATGCAGAAAAGGGTTGCGATTGCTCGCGCCATTGTGCTAAATCCCAAATACTTGTTCTGCGACGAGCCCAATTCTGGACTCGATCCTGAAACTTCAATGGTTATTGACGAACTGATACATTCCATTACCGTCGATCTGAAAATAACAACCATCATTAATACTCACGACATGAATTCGGTAATGGAAATCGGTGATAATATCCTTTTTATTTCTGATGGAGAGATGTGTTGGGAAGGAAACCGTAAAGAAATTTTGTATTCCGAGAACCAGAAACTTCAGGAGTTTGTTTTTGCCAATAAACAATACCAAAGAATCCGGGATGATAAAATAAATCAGTAAAGGAACTTGGAAAATGAATCCTAAATAATTTTAAGAAACTGATGCTGAAACTACAGTTAAGCCTGAAGAAATACAAAGCTAACGAGTATCTGGTTTTGCTTTACCGGTTTTCACTCCTCATGGGGTTCTATTCTATCTGCCGGATTTTATTCTTTCTGTTCAATACCGCCTCTTTTCCCAAAGTCAATTTATTTTCGTTCCTGACAATGATGAAAGGCGGACTCATGTTTGATGTCAGCGCATTATTATATTTGAACGCGGCGTATATATTGCTCTTTCTCTTACCTCTTCAGGTCAAATTTAGCAATTGGTACCAGAAAACATTGAAATGGCTTTTCATGATTAGCAATGGCGTTGGGATTGCATTTAACCTGATTGACATTATTTATTACCGATACATCCTGAAACGGACAACAGCAAGTATGTTCGATGTTGCAGCCTTCGATGCCGGTAATGGCAGGCTGATCCTGCGTTTCTTTTACGACTTTTGGTACATCCCTGTCATTCTCATTGTTTTACTTGTTTTGCTTTCGGCATTGTATGCTCTGGTGAAGCCAAGACCTTTTAAGTTTCGTCATCCATTTATCTATTTTCTTTCCGGAATACCAGTCATCTTTATAATAGTTGTACTATCAATTATTGGGATGCGTGGAGGTTGGCGGCACAGTACCCGACCGATTAACATGAACAATGCCGGAGCATTTGTAAATGCGCCTGAAGAAATGGCTATCGTACAAAATACTCCGTTTTGTATTTTCCGCACCTGGGGAAAGAAGGCCTTCGTTCATAAATCGTATTTCGCTTCGGAAGACGAATTGAACCATATTTATTCGCCTGTTCATATTCCTGACAGCATTGGACCTGCCCGAAAAGATAACGTGGTGATCATTATTCTGGAAAGTTTCAGCCGGGCATTTGTTGGTTCGCTAAATCCGCAACTGACAGACCCACGCGACAGAAGTTATACCCCCTTTCTCGATTCACTGATCAACAAAAGCCTTGTTTTCCCAAATGCATTTGCCAACGGACGCAAATCAATCGACGCCATTCCTTCAGTTACAGCAAGTATTCCGGCGTTAGTACTTCCTTACGTTATTTCCGAGAGATCCGGAAATTCGATCAATAGCATTGCCAGCCTGCTTTCAGTTCAGGGATATCAAACTGCCTTTTTTCATGGAGCACCTAACGGATCAATGGGGTTTGATGCTTTCACTAAAATAGCAGGCTTTCAGAAATATGTTGGTAAAAATGAATATGGGAAAGAAGCTGATTTCGATGGCGTTTGGGGAATCTGGGACGAACCTTTCTTCCAGTTCTTTGCCCACGAAATGAACAAGATGCAGCAACCATTTGCCACGACCATCTTTTCGGTTTCGTCGCATCATCCGTATGAAGTTCCGGCAAAATACAAAGGTAAATTTCCTGAAGGCCGGCTTCCGATTAATAAATGCATTCACTATACCGATCATTCGCTTCAGAAATTTTTCGACCTTGCCCGAACCATGCCCTGGTTTAAAAATACGCTGTTCGTCATTACAGCCGATCATGCTGTTGATTCTGCGATACCGGGATATTACACTTCCGTAAATTATTTTGCGATCCCAATTATTTTTTACAAACCCGATGGAAGTCTGAAAGGAGTAGATACGGGTTTGGCCGAACAGATCGATATTCTACCTACCATACTCAGTTACCTGAATTACCCTTATCCATATGTGGCTTTTGGAACCAATCTATTCGACAAAAACAGCAAGAGATTTGTGATTAATTACATTCAGGATTCGTACCAGTTTTTAAGCGGCGACTATGCTTTTTACCTCACTGACGACAAACTTACCGCCATTTACAACCGAAAAGAAGATCCTGAATTAAAGAAAAATCTGCTTGGAACCATTGATTTTACGAAAGAGCAACAGATACAGAAAGCTATTGTACAACAATTTAACAACCGCATGGCTGATAACCGGATGGTAATCAGCCCCACCCAAACCCTCCCCAAAAGAGAGGGCTTAAAAACAATTCAATAAACAGCAGAAGATAATTCACAGAAAACCAGTATGTTCTATGGTGCCTATGTGGTTGATTTAACCTTGGTGGCTGAGCCTGTCGAAGCCTATATCTGCTCCCAGCCGTCGCGGTAATTGTGCCTGATCCATTCTTCGGCTGATGCCAACGCAGGAATGGTATCGTACTTGGTATCAAATTTTGGGTCGCCATTCACCACTTCAAATTTGTTGGATGTTACCACCCTGATATTTTCGGATTGCCCGATGTTTGTGAATTGCATGTTTTTGCCGTCCCATAACAGCCGCTTCCTTAAATCCTGAAGGCGGACTGCTAAAACGCCCATTACCACCATTTCGTTGAGTGGGCCTGAATAACCAAAATGTGAACCTGCCTCTACCCTATTGTCTTTATTCTCTTTTGCTGCCCGAATCCAGTCCTGTTCGTGGCCGTTTGTTTCAGCATTCTGGATGCGCCTGATTATTTTTTCAGGTTCGTTAAAATGAGCCATATCAGATGTGGGTAACAATGTTGGATTAGCACCATAACAACCACACATGATTTTACCTTTTGTACCGTAAAAAATTACTCCACCATTCCAGTCACCCATTTGTTCTCCGTCTTTCAGTTCCTCCGGACGTTCCGGGAGCATTCCTCCATCGTACCAGGATATTTTAACTTCAGGCATACCAACTTTTGAAAGATTATCTCTTCTGGGAAACCAGTATGTTACCCTTTCAGCATTGGGAGCCGATTCATTATTTACTGTAGTTGAACTAGCTTCAACAGCTATTGGATATTGCAATATCAAGGCTTTGAAAACCGGATCGAGAATATGACAAGCCATATCGCCTAATGCTCCAGTGCCAAAATCCCACCAACCGCGCCAGTTCCATGGTGTATAAACTTCATGATAGGGACGAAATTTGGCTGGTCCAATGAAAAGATCCCAGTTCAGTGTATTCGGAACACGCATTTTATCAGTAGGCCGTTCCAAACCTTGCGGCCAAATTGGACGATTGGTCCAGGCATCAACCGAAGTCACTTCGCCAATAGCTCCCGCCCAAATCCATTCACAAACTTTACGAATTCCCTCTCCTGAATTCCCTTGATTTCCCATTTGTGTCGCAACTCCATATCGATTCGCGGTCTCGGTCATTATTCTTGACTCAAATACCGAATGAGTCAGTGGTTTCTGAAGATAAACATGATAGCCCGATTTCATGGCCATCATTGCAGGCAAGGCATGAGAGTGATCAGGTGTGGCAATCATCACAGCATCAATGTCTTTCTGTTTGGCAAACATTTCGCGGTAATCCTGATATTTTCGAGCAAGCGGCCATTTCCGGAATGCATTTCGACCAGCATACTTTGAATCAACATCGCACAAGGCAACAATATTTTCGGTATCCATGTTCGAAAGGTTATTAAAACCCATACCGCCAACACCAATTCCGGCAATATTAAGTTTGTCGCTCGGGGCTTTGTGCCCAAGACCAGCAATTACTTTTGATGGCAAAATGGTTACAGCTGTTGCAGCCAAAGCAGTTGTTCCAAGAAAATGCCGGCGACTGATATTCGAATGATGATTTCCCATGGTATTATTGCTCCGTAAGAATGTATTTTCTAATTCGGTGAAAATAGGTATTCCGATTTAATTTCAGAAATGAAACGAACAATCTAATCGTTAAAGAACTAAAAAAAGGCGGACATTTTCACGTCCGCCTTTCGGTATATTTCCATCTAAACAATTATGCCGGCATTTCTGGAAGACTCCATGGTTTGCGGTATGTATGTTTGATCAGCTCTGCTGCAAATTCGGAAGCAGGAACTGGGTCTGTATAGGATCTATCAAACGTAGGATGTCCGTCATGAATTTTGAATTTATCTTCAACGATGATTTTGATTTTTTCGTCATCAGTGATGTTGGTAAATTTCATGCTTGGTCCGTCCCACAATAATTCTTTGTTCAGGGTTTGTAAGCGAACTGCCAATACTCCCATAACCACCATTTCATTAAATGGTCCGGCTTCGCTGAAATTAGAAGCAGTTTGAACACGGCTTTCTGGTGATTCTTTAGCTGCTCGTACCCAATCCATTTCGTGTGAAGTTTCAACACGACGACGGAATTTTGGAGCTTCAGGTTTAGCAACAGTACCATCCGGACGTAAAATCCAAGGATTAACACCGTAGCAACCACAAACTAAAATACCTTTTGTTCCATGGAAGAAAACGCAACCACCCTGATCGTTAGGATCTTTACCTGCAGGCCATCCAGCTGGAAGCATTGGTTTGATTCCACCATCGAACCATGAAACTTCAACTTGTGGAAGTATCGCTTTTTTCGATCCTTTCCATTGACGTTTTGCTGAACGAGCGGGGAAAGTCAATTTTACTGACTGTGCAGTTGGAGCACAATCCTGCAATAATAAAGTTGAATTACCCTGAGCCTTTGTAGGATAGCCCAGTTCGAGGCCAACAAATACCGGATGCAGAATGTGGCAAGCCATATCGCCTAAAGCACCTGTTCCATAAGCCCACCAGCCGCGCCAGTTCCAAGGGTGGTAAACTTCGTTATACGGACGCATTTGAGCAGGTCCGGTAAATAAATCCCAATCCAAAGTTTCAGGAACCCATTGTCCTTGTTTTGGAGTGTTCAAGCCTTGTGGCCAGATTGGACGGTCAGTAAATGCCTCAACTTTGGTCACTTCACCAATTTCGCCGTTGGCAAGCCATTCGCAGGTTAAGTTAACACCTTCAGCCGATGAACCTTGGTTACCCATCTGAGTAGCAACATTGTATTTTGCAGCCAGTTTGGTAAGTAAACGTGATTCGTAAACCGTATGAGTTAATGGTTTTTGTACATAAACGCTTTTCCCCATGGTGATGGCAGTATTTTTAATCGTGTATTGTTCATCGAGCATCCATTTCATAAATTCCTTTACGTTGTTTTCAATGGTCTTGATTTCAATATTTTCCCCACTATCGTTTAGTCCATTTGCCGCAGCTGGCAAAGCAATACACAATGCC
>JBBQXI010000088.1:0-11414 GCA_038209805.1 Bacteroidales bacterium
AAACGACCACCAATAAAGGCTTCTGGCCATGAGTAGTCTGGCACATCAAAAAAAATCCCGGCTCTTACAGGAGTCGGGATTCGTATTTTAGTGGTGTGTTTTCTTGTTAATTTGCCGATTCGAATTGTTTCAGGAAACGGACATCGTTTTCGAAGAAGTGGCGGATGTCTTTTATTCCGTATTTCAGCATGGTAATGCGTTCAATTCCCATTCCGAAGGCAAAGCCGGTGTATTTTTTACTATCGATGTTGCAGGCTTCCAAAACATTCGGGTCAACCATTCCGCAGCCCAGAATTTCGAGCCAGCCGGTATATTTACAAACGTTGCAACCTTCGCCACCACAAATTGAGCAGCTTACATCCATTTCGGCCGATGGTTCGGTAAATGGGAAATATGAAGGACGTAAACGAATCTGCGATTTTTCACCAAAAAGCTCACGGGCGAAATACAATAGCGTTTGTTTTAAATCTGCAAACGAAACATTTTCATCCACATACAAACCTTCGATCTGGTGAAAAATACAATGCGAACGAGCAGAGATGGCTTCGTTACGAAATACACGTCCGGGGAAAATAGCACGAATTGGTGGCTGAGTTTTTTCCATCACGCGGATTTGTACGCTAGAAGTGTGTGTACGAAGTAAAACGTCAGGGTCTTTTTCAATGAAAAAGGTATCCTGCATATCGCGGGCCGGGTGTTCCGGCGGAAAGTTCAAGGCTGAAAATACATGCCAGTCATCTTCAATTTCGGGACCTTCAGCAATGGTGAAGCCAAGGCGTGTGAAGATGTCGATCATTTCGTTTTTTACAATCGAAAGCGGGTGACGGCTTCCCAGTTTGAGTGGCTCTCCTGGCATGGTCAGATCAATTCCTGATTCTCCCAGGTCGGCAGCCTCAAAATTATCTTTCAGTTCGTTGATTTTGGTGGTTGCAAACTCCTTGAGTTCATTTATTGCTTGTCCTACTTCTTTTTTAATTTCGGCAGGTACATCCTTGAACTCATTAAAAAGTTGGCCAACCAATCCTTTTTTGCTGATATATTTAATACGTAATTCTTCAACTTCTTCTTTGGCCGAAACCGAGGCTTGCTCAATTTCAGCTTTTAGTGCTTTTATTTTTTCTAACATTTCATTCATGCTAATAAATTGATTGGCAAAGATAATGATTCATCGAATAAATTGAACCAAATCTTCCGGAATACTGATTTTTTGAAATGCTTGCGGCTCAAAGTTCAATTTTTATAAAATTGTTATTGTGAATTTTATGTCTTTTTGCGGGCGATCATATTGATCGGTTGGCTCCTTGGCAATGGCATCTACGACGCCCATTCCTTCGATTACTTCTCCAAAAATGGTGTAAAGATTGTCTAAAGGTGGGTAGCCGCCAATGGTAGTGTAGGCTTTTCGTTGTTCCTCTGTGAATTTGAGGGATGGCAATTGGGCAACTTCTGCCAGAACTTCTTCCTTTATAGCATTGTAGCGGGCTAATAATTCATCCTGTTTTCCTTCGGCTCCAAGCTGATTCAATTCAGGTTCAGCAGGCTTTATTTTGGCTTGCAACAGGTTGATCTTCCGCGATTCTTCCATCTTGACTTCCATGGAATCAAGGGCTTGTGGGCTAAATACTTTCCCCTGAAGTATATAAAACTGTGACGCTGAAGATCTCCTTTCCGGATTCGTATCGTCTCCTTGACGGGCCGCAGCTAAAACACCTCTTCGATGGAAGAATTTGGCATTAATTTCTGCAGGAATAGTATAACCTAAATCTCCGGTGCCCAGCATTTTACCCGGTTCAGCATTTCTCGAATCCGGGTCACCACCCTGAATCATGAAACCCTGAATGACCCGATGAAAAAGCAGATCAGTGTAAACCCCTTCTTTGATTAGTTTAATAAAGTTATCACGGTGAAGAGGTGTCTCATCGTAAAGTTTGATTTTTATATTTCCAAATTCTGTTTCGATTTGAACGATTGTTTCTTTGCTTTTTGATGAAACCCCGCACGACATGTTTATAAATAACCCTGCAAATATCATTAATAGAGCTAATTTCTTCATCTATATTCTTTTTATCATTCTGTGTTTTAATACTATTCTTAAAACCCCTCTTGAAGCAAAGGTAATCAATCGCTCACATTGCAATATTCTTTTTTGTTACTCAGCACGAAAATTAATGTTGAATGAAAAATTCACGTTTTTATTGTATTTTGGCTTTGAGTAATTTTATCTGAACTGGAGATATTGTCATGGAAAAACTCACCATAGATGATCATTCGTTTTTGGAACGATTAAGTCTTTCGCACGTGGAAGCCATATTTACGGCCATCGATCAAAATCGGAAATTTCTTCGGAAATGGCTGCCATTTGTTGACTTCACACAGAAAAAAAGCGATACCGAACGGTTTGTGCGATCGATTATTGAAAAGATTTCCACGAATCGAGATGAGGTTTTTGTCATTTGGTATAAACATGAATTTGCGGGCTTAATCGGATTTAAAGATATTGATCGGATCAACGATAAAATTGAGATTGGCTATTGGTTAATCGAAAAAATGACAGGTAAAGGGATCGCCACTGCAGCAGCACGTAAAATGGTAAACCTTGCTTTCAGAAATATGGATATGAATAGAGTAGTGATTCGTTGTGGTGTTGGAAATGAAAAGAGTGCCGCAATACCTCGCAGGCTTGGGTTCTCTCTCGAAGGAATTGAACGAAATGGAGAGCGGCACAACCATTCCTATATTGATCTTGAGGTGTTTAGTTTGCTTAAGCTGGAATGGGCAAAAACCTTATTTTAATGGTCTGAGCGTTTAAACGTTAAATTAATGCAACCTCCTTTGGTGAAGCATAGAATGTGTCTATTTTTACTTAATGCGCATTAAATCAGAATGTTTAATTTGTCGAATGCCTTCTTGTTACTGCAAAACGGATAATGTTGTCTTTTTTGACTCATGCGATCAATTGTTCGAATGTTTTATTTCTTACTTTTGCACGGTTCAATCTAAATCGTTGTTGTAATTAAATGATTTAGAGTTAAAGCAGAAGACTATGGAAAACAAAACAAATCAGCGAACCTTGTATAAGGTGCTAAGGAAAACAGGAGTACGCCGTGATCGTATTAAGCTTGAAGCTTCTTTTACTGATGATTTAAATTTTGATCAGGTTGACTGGGCTCTTTTCGTATTTTATCTTGAAGGATTATTTAAGATTCAGTTGGAAGATCAGGAAATTACAGAATTATCATTGGTGAATGACACTTTGGAAATTGTAAACAAAAGAACTAAAGTTGAATTTGCGTAAACGGATTCAATCTTTTTAGTGAATGTATTTTATCGAAAAGGTATTTGGGAAACCAAGTACCTTTTTACATTATCTAAAACCGAATCATTAGACTGATTTTTAACGTTTCACTTTAATTACCGTTAAGATTGTTCAGGGAATATATTCCTAAAAGTATCCATTCATTTGCTCTAGTATACCATTCGCATTGAATATTGGTCATTTCAGAAAATTCATTTGATAAAATAGCTATAATGATTTTCAAGACTATATTTTTGATTCAGTTTTCAAGGAAAATCAATTCGCGCTTATATCTTAATATTGTGTAATTGCACCCCAAGAGCACAAAATGAAAGTCAATCATTTTTTTTGATTGACTTTTTTCATTTTTCGATTTTAAATCATCTGCACTATTAAAACTTTTCATTTACTTTTGTTGAAAATTGATGCCATGCTAAAATTTAAACGGATTCTACTAAAGCTGAGCGGCGAATCGCTCATGGGCGAACAACAATACGGAATAGATCCGCAACGGCTTGCTGATTATGCCCAGCAAATTAAAGAAATTGCAGATCTAGGAGTTCAGATTGGAATCGTCATCGGAGGAGGTAATATTTTTCGCGGATTGAGCGGAGCAACCAAAGGATTCGATCGGGTGAAAGGTGATCAGATGGGAATGCTGGCAACTGTAATTAATAGTCTTGCTCTCAATTCAGCCCTTCAAAGCGTAGGATGTAAGTCCCGGGTTCTGACAGCAATTTGGATGGAACCAATTGGAGAGTTCTATTCAAAAGATAGAGCCATCGAAGTTTTGGAAAGAGGCGAAGTCGCCATTTTTTCTGCCGGAACCGGAAATCCCTATTTTACAACCGACACCGGTTCTTCGCTCCGGGGAATTGAAATTGAAGCTGATGTTATGTTGAAAGGCACTCGGGTTGATGGTGTATATACAGCCGATCCGGAGAAGGATTTAACGGCTACTCGTTTTGAAAAAATATCTTTTGATGAAGTACATCAACGCGATTTAAAGGTGATGGATCTTACGGCAACGGCCATGTGTAAGGAAAATAATCTGCCAATTATTGTTTTTAATATGGATATTAAAGGAAATTTGAAAAAAGTATTGGAAGGTCAAAGTATTGGAACATACGTTTATAGATAGCTTTTATCGTTTTTTTTGATTTAAGCTTTGAATATAAATTTTAAAGTAATTTAATTTTTTCTATATTTGTTCCCAGCACTTTTAATAATCGAAAAGAGTTAGTTCATATGCAGGAAGAGGTTGAAATGATTTTGGATATTTGCAGGGAAAAAATGGAACACGCGATTGCCCATCTTGAAAAAGAATTGGTTCATATTCGTGCCGGAAAAGCTTCTCCGCGAATGCTGGACTCAGTTATGGTTGAATATTACGGAAGTATGGTTCCGGTTGCACAAGTCTCAAACATCAATACACCTGATGCCAGAACAATTGCAATTCAACCTTGGGAAAAAAATATGATTCGCCCCATTGAGAAAGCAATTATTAATTCAAATCTGGGATTTAATCCTGATAACAATGGTGAGTTTATTCGCATAAACGTACCTGCACCAACCGAACAACGTCGTAAAGACATGGTGAAAACGGTGAATCATGAAGGTGAAGTTGCTAAAGTTAGTTTGCGAAGTGCCCGGAAGGATGCCAACGATAATTTAAAAAAATTGTTAAAGGATGGTCTTTCTGAAGATCTTGAGAAAGATGCTGAAGATAAAGTTCAAGGTATGGTTAATGACTTCAGCAAAAAAGTAGAAAAAATGCTCGATGATAAAAATATCGAGATTTTAACGATATAATTGTTTCTAGTTTTCTGTTTTCTGAACATTGTTTAATTGTTTTCATGGCTTTGAGGCGGCTTGTTGAAGCCGTCTCAATTTTTTTGTACCATTTTGATGTTCAGATAGCATTAGCTTTTTCTCAATTCGTTCACTTTATTCATAAACAGCTTTAGTCTTTCCTCCGAAATGGAGTTTTCCCATTTACCTTCAAATTTAAATCCGGAGCCAACAATGAACGCATCGGCAAAATACCAGTAATTCTCAATATTATCAGTAGTTATTCCTGAACCAATTATAACCGGTAAACTTGTGTTTTGACTTGCGATTTTTACATCATCAATTAATGCTTCTTTTCCGGTTGAACTTCCTGTAATGATAATTCCATCGCTCCTGAAATAGCATGCAGTTTCAACATGTTCCTTCATACTGATGTCGGCAGTAATGGAATGAGAAGAATGTTTTTTCTGAACATCGGTAAAAATGAGGATGTTCTCAGCTCCTATCATTTTTCGGTATCGAAGCAATTCGCCTGCACAACTTTCCATATAACCTTCGTCTGCCACATGTGCAAAAGTAAAACCTTCAGCTCTGATAAAATCTAATCCGGCCGCTTGTGCAACAGCCAGAGCTTCTTTGTTTGCTCCAGCCAGAATCTGGATGCCAATCGGGAGACGAATTCTTTTGCGTAATTCAGCAGCAACAGCAGTCATGCAGGCAACAATCTCCGGACCTACATTTCTTTTCAGATAAGGCACATCGTGCATATTTTCAATCAAAATGGCATCGACACCTGCATCCTGCAATTTTAACGCTTCATCAACAGATTTATTGACAATTGATTGAATGGACATTGAGTGCATCGGAGTTCCCGGCAATGCATCGACGTGAACCATTCCTATAATCCACTTTCCACCCTTTACTTGTTGAATAGTATTTGTTCCCATACCTTAAAATTAACAGTTTTCTGACCGTGAACTTCGGTTCTAATGTTATTTTTGAAGATCAAAACATTGCGCCTTGTTCATTTCATTTTTAGTTAATAATTTCAGAAGATAATTTTTACGATGAAAAGTTAGTTTTTTGATTTTTTCACACTTTAATGTTTCATTTCAGAAGAAAAATTAGAGGATATAAACAGTTGAATATGAAAAGAATATTTTTTTTAGTATTGGGAATCACAGCATTTTTAACTGTTGTTGCTCAAAATGACAAGATCAATATTTTATCAGAAAAAGAAAAAAATGATGGTTGGCAATTGCTATTTAACGGAAAAGATCTGAATGGATGGAGAACTTTTCAGGGGAAAGAGATCTCGGGATGGAAAGTTATTGATGGAGTTTTAAACAATTCTGGTGTTGGAAGCGATCATGGTGGTGATATTATTACTAAGGCTAAATATCAGAATTTTGAATTATCGCTCGAATGGAAGATTGCTCCGCAAAGTAACAGTGGAATTTTTTATCACGTAAATGAAAAGATTGGAACTGCAATTTATGAATCGGGTCTGGAATATCAGCTTATTGATGACAAAGGATGGCCTGACAGATTACGTGATGACCAGCATTCAGGAGCAAATTATGGCATGCACGCATCTAAGAACGCTGTGGTGAAAGACTTGACCGAATGGAATCAAACTCGGATCGTTGTGGATGGTTCGCATGTTCAACATTTCCTCAATGGAGTAAAAGTTGTTGACTATCAGTTATGGGATAACGATTGGATGCTTTTGAAAGGAAAAGGAAAATGGAAGGATTATCCGTATTACGGAATGGCCCGGAAAGGTCCAATTGGGCTGCAGGATCATGGAGGTTTGGCTCAGTTCAGAAACATTAAAGTTAAAGTAATAAAATAGTTATGATTGGAATGGTAGACTATCACATGCACTCAGTCTTGTCAGATGGCAGAAATTCGCATGAAGAAATGATTCTTGCGGCAATTTCCAAAGGACTGGATGAAATTGGGTTTAGCGACCATGTTTGCCTCAAACCTGTTGACTGGGCCATTCGAATGGAAGACATTCCGGTAATGACCAGACAAATACTTGACCTTAAACAGAAATATGAGAACCAGATTCAAATTAGATATGGCATTGAAGTGGATTATTTTCCTGGTTATGAAGATGAATTGAGTGATTTGATTGAAAGCATTCCGGTTGATTATGTCATCGGATCAGTTCATTTTATTGGTGAGTGGAATTTTGATGTGGATCAGTCGTTGTATGGGAAATGGTCAAACGACAGGCTCTATGAAATGTATTTTGGTCTTATCCAGCAGGCAGCTCAATCTGGTTTATTCGACACAATTGGACACATTGATATCATTAAAAAATTCAGAGTTTATCCGGAGACAAATCAGGATAAGTTGTTTGACGATACCATTCGCATAATTAAGGATCACAATCTGGTGGTTGAACTAAATACAGGAGGAATGGATCGGCCTTGTGCCGAATTTACTCCAGGTATAAAATTACTCGAAATGTGTTACAAGCATCATGTACCTGTTACATTATCTTCTGATGCCCACAGGGTTGAGCAGATAGCCCGACATTATGAAAGTGCAACTGCATTGCTCTCTCACATCGGGTATACCGAAATTGTCGGATTCAATAAACGTATCCGACGAATGATCAGGTTGTAGAAAATGCGCTCTTAATTATTTTCAAGAATCCTGAAAATTTCATCCAGACGCGGAGTCAGAATAATCTCTGTTCTCCTGTTTTTCTGTCTGGCTTCCGGAGTGTTTGCGTCATCAATTGGAAAAAATTCTCCACGACCAGCCGAAGTAATTCTCTTCGGATCAACAGCTTTGTTTTTCAGTAGAATACGGGTAACTGCCGTTGCGCGCATCACACTTAAATCCCAATTGTCTTTCACCAGGCCAGTTCCACGCATCGGCACATTATCGGTATGCCCTTCGACTAAAACATTAATGTCGGGGTTTTGCCCCAGAACTTCGGCAAGGTTCGAAAGTTCCTGCTGCCCTTTGGGGTCGACATCCCACTGCCCGGTTTTAAACAGAAGTTGTTCATCAAGCGAAACGTAAACCTTCCCGTTTTTTTCCTGAATAGTTAACCCTTTGTTGTTAAAACCGACCAAGGCATCCATAACTTTTTGCCTAAGTTGTTTTACCGCGTCGTCTTTTTGTTTTAGCGCTTCTTCAAGTTCCTGAAGTCGAACACTGCGTTTTTCAAGTTCTGCTTGTGCCAATTTCAGGATGTCTTCCCGCTTTTGCAAATCGGTTTGTGCTTCCTGAAGTTTTCCCATTAACCGGGCTATTTCTTCCGAACTTCCAGCCTTTAAACTTTCCAGATTTCCGGTAGTTTCGTTGAGTTTTGCGGTAAGTTCACTAATATCTTTTATTTGTTTGTCTATTTTGCTCTGAAGTTCAGTGATTTTTACATTCAAGGCCTGATTCTGTTCTTTCATTGATTGAACAGTTTTTTCACAATCCTGAAAGTTTCCATTCAACTGATTGAATTTTTTGGACGATACACAGGACAATAGAAAGAAAAAGGCGAATACGTATAATAATTTATTCATGGCTTGTGTTTTTAGTCTGGTAAATATAGAACTTTGCAAAGTCATTGGCAAGCAATTGTAATTAGCGACATTTCTATTTTATCAGGAACGAAGCAGATTAGCGTTTCAGATTAAAATCTGAATGGGTTCGGGAATGATGATGGTTTTTGAACTTTTGACTGGGAATGAAGTTTACAATACTGGTCATTAGTCGTATATTTGGATTCAAAAATGAAAGTTGATGGTTGAAAATACGGGAAGTCTATTGGATCAGATCACAGATCCATCGGAATTAAGGAAGCTGAAAGTTGAAGAATTACCTCAGGTTTGTCAGGAATTAAGAGACTTTATTATTGATGTGGTTTCAACTAATCCGGGTCATTTTGGAGCAAGCCTTGGCGTTGTTGAATTAACCGTGGCACTTCACTATGTGTTTAAAACGCCATATGATTTATTGGTTTGGGATGTTGGACATCAGGCATACGGACACAAAATTTTGACCGGAAGGAAAGATGTATTTCATACTAACCGCAAGTACAATGGCATCAGCGGATTTCCAAAACCCTCAGAAAGCATTTACGATACTTTTGGGGTTGGGCATTCAAGTACGTCTATTTCGGCAGCTCTGGGTATGGCTGTTGCAGCTAGTCTGAAGGGTGAGAAAAACCGAAAGATTATTGCGGTAATAGGCGATGGGGCAATTACCGGAGGTATGGCTTTTGAAGGTTTGAACAATGCTGCTGTCAACAAATCAGATTTGCTCGTTATCCTGAATGATAACAATATGGCCATCGATCCCAATGTGGGCGGACTTAGCAATTATCTATTGAAGATTTCAAAATCACAAACATACAACCGGCTTAAAAAAGATATTTGGGAAGGATTGGGTAAGCTGAACGGGTTCGGCCCGAAAGCCAGACGAGTGGTTCAGAAAACTGAAAATGCAATAAAAACGATGTTGCTGAAACAGTCGAACCTGTTTGAAGGACTGGGATTTCGATATTTTGGTCCGGTCGATGGACACAATGTGGTTTATTTGGCTGAAGTTCTTGAAAGTCTGAGTAGCATTCCCGGCCCCAAGTTATTACATGTGATTACGAAAAAGGGAAAGGGATTCAAACAAGCAGAGCTTAATCAGACAGAATACCACGCCCCTGGAAAATTTGATAAAGTTACCGGCGAACTGCTCGACTGTGACTGTCAGGTTAATAAACCTCCAAAATTTCAGAATGTATTTGGCAAAACCATTATTGAGCTGGCTGAGATGAATGATCGGATTGTGGCAATCACCCCAGCCATGCCAACCGGTTGTTCGCTTAACCTGATGATGGAACAGATGCCTGACCGTACTTTTGATGTTGGAATTGCCGAGCAACACGCTGTAACTTTCTCTGCCGGATTGGCTACACAGGGAATGCTCCCGTTTTGTAACATCTATTCCACATTTATGCAACGGGCTTACGATCAGATAATTCACGATGTGGCGATACAAAACTTACAAGTCGTATTTTGTCTTGATCGTGGAGGACTTGTTGGTGCTGATGGTCCAACTCATCATGGGGTTTTCGATTTGGCTTACATGCGTTCAATTCCAAACATGATTGTATCAGCACCAATGGATGAACTTGAACTACGGAATCTGATGTTCACGGCTCAAAATGAAAATCATGGTCCTTTTTCGATTCGTTATCCACGCGGGTGTGGCAGCATTATCGATTGGAACCAACCAATGAAAGCGATACCTATTGGACAAAGCAGGCAGCTCTCTGAAGGAATCGATTTGGCGATATTGACTATTGGAACGATGGGAGTTCAGGCAAACAGGGTCGTCAAAATGCTTTCGAAAGATGGAATTTCGGTATCTCATTACGACATGAGGTTTGTTAAACCGTTGGATGAGGAGGCTCTTCATTCAATTTTCAGGAATTTTAGCCATGTACTTACTGTTGAGGATGGAGTTTTGCAGGGAGGATTTGGAAGTGCAATACTCGAATTTATGGCCGATCATCAATACAACGTTCCACTGAAACGAATAGGGATTCCCGATAAGTTCATAGATCATGGTACAACAGAAGAACTGTATCGGGATTATGGACTTGATCAGCAGGGGATTTATAGAACGGCTAAATCGTTTATCCAAAAAGATTAAAATTCAGAATACTTTTTAAAAAGTACGTGCGTTTATCAGTCATATATTAAATCATACTAACCTTGGATTTCTATTTTAGAAAACGTCGCTGGAAGATTTTACTTCTGCTACTTGCAGTTGTGATTGGTATTGGAGCATTTTATTATACCAATTGGCTGGTAAAAAACATGGCCAAAGAAGAGCGTAAAAGCGTTGAATTGTGGGCCGAAGCCACCCAGAAACTAGCCAGTGCTGACATTAATTCCAATCAAGACATCACCTTTCTGAATAACATTATCATTCGCAATACATCTATTCCAATTATTATTACTGACAGTTTGGATCAAATTGGAGATTCAAGGAACATCTCATATTCAGAAGAAAACAAGGAAAAGGTATTGTTAAGGAAATTGCATAAAATGAAAGAGGACAATGAGCCAATCATTATTTCGATTTCTGAAACGCAAAAGCAATATCTTTATTATGGGGATTCGGTTTTGCTTGAAAACCTGAAGTATTACCCAGTTGTTCAATTTAGCGTTATCTTTTTATTTATTATGGTAGCATATCTTGCATTTAATTCTTCACGAAACTCTGAACAGAATCAGGTGTGGGTTGGTATGTCGAAGGAGACTGCCCACCAGTTAGGAACTCCTATTTCATCGTTAATGGCCTGGGT
>JBBQXI010000089.1:0-11300 GCA_038209805.1 Bacteroidales bacterium
AAGCAAACGCAATAAGAATGGCTATTACCATCTTGGCGATTTAACCTTCAGGGTAAAAACAGAAACTAACGGGCAGTGGCAATCTTTTTCAACAGCAACTAAACGTGCTTCAGTAAAATCGCTCACTCCTGAAAATACCAATATTCTGGCTGTAGCCGATTTAGCTAATACTCTTTCGGAATCTTCTCCCTTGCAAGTGATTCGTTATTGGGAAAAAGCAGGCAATGGCTTTGCTTTGCGATTCGAATTAAAGAATATATCCAATCAGCCTGTCGAAATTGGAGCTTTGGGTATTCCGATGATTTTTAACAATAACTTCGATGGCAAAGAACTTGATCAGGCTCACGAAGAGACTGTATTTTTCGATCCTTACATCGGCATGGATGCCGGGTATTTACAGGTTGTTCGCCTGAACGGTCATGCTCCTGTTATGCTGGTTGTTCCATATGGAAAAACGCCTTTCGAAGCTTACCGTCCATTAACAGATGACCCAACACCGCAGGGAACTACTTTCGAGGGTTTCCACGAATGGATGGTCAACAGCAAAGCTTATGCTGAAAACGAATGGAAAGGTTCCGAACAATGGAATAGGCCAACTTCTATTACGCTCAACCCAGGTAAAACGCACAACATAGGCGTGAAATTTATCTTGACTGACAAAGTCGAAAATATTGAAAAAGCATTGATCGAAAATAATCGCCCAGTGGCGGTTGGTATTTCCGGATATGTAGTTCCACAGGATGTAAATGCCAAATTATTTCTGAAATACGGTCAGAAAGTAAAATCGCTGGATGTTGAGCCAAAAGGAGCTCTGGAACTTTCTGAATCAGGAAAAACCAAGAATGGTTGGATCGAATACGCCGTGAATGGAAAAACCTGGGGTCGCGCCCGTTTGACAATTACATATGCTGACGGCCTTCAGCAAACAATTAACTATAAAATCGTAAAACCTGAATCTCAGGTGGTGGCCGACAATGGTAAATTTCTAACCACGAAACAATGGTTCGAGCAGGCAACCGATTTGTTTCACCGAAGTCCATCGGTAATTACTTACGACAACGAGAAAAAGCAACAGGTTACCCAGGATCGACGTGCCTGGATTTGTGGCCTCAGCGACGAGGGTGGGGCAGGAAGCTGGCTAAACGCCATCATGAAACAATTGGTTGAACCCAATCCTGAGGAAATCAAAAAGATGGAGGCGTTTGTCAATCAGACCATCTGGGGAGGAATTCAATACAACTCAGGAAAGCTGAAATATGGTGTCCGCAAAAGCATGTTCTTTTATTCGCCCGACAGTATGCCCGCCGGAACTTACAGCCCCGATATTAACTTCAAAACCTGGGCAGCATGGAATCGACAAGGTGCTGAAATTACCGATCGGTCATACAATTATCCGCATGTGGCTGCCGCGCATTGGGTGATGTACCGCCTTGCCCGTAATTACAGCGGTTTGGTAACCAAACAAAACTGGCAATGGTACCTCGAAAATGCTTATCATACGGCCATGACCATGATAGATCAGGCTCCTTATTATGCTCAGTTTGGACAAATGGAAGGAACCATTTTCCTTCTTATTCTGGAAGATTTAAAACGAGAAGGATACACTGATTTGGCTGCCGATCTGGAAAAAACAATGAAAGGCCGTGCCGAGCATTGGGCAACGCTCAGTTATCCGTTTGGCAGCGAAATGTCGTGGGATTCAACCGGTCAGGAAGAGGTTTACATGTGGTCGAAATATTTTGGGTTCGACGAAAAGGCGGCAGTGACATTAAAGGCTATCTTGGCTTACATGCCAACCATTCCGCACTGGGCTTACAACGGAAACGCCCGCCGTTACTGGGATTTTTTGTATGGAGGAAAGCTTTCACGCTATGAACGCATGATTCATCATTATGGTTCAGGCCTGAATGCCATTCCACTCTTGACGCAGTATAGGCAAACTCCCGACGATTTGTATTTGCTGCGTGTTGGCTATGGTGGTTTGCTTGGAACGCTCTCGAATATTACCGAAGAAGGTTTTGCTCCTTGCGCTTCACACTCGTTCCCAACCGATCTTCGGAACGATGGTATTTCAGGTGATTATGGCTGTGGATTTTTTGGATATGCAGTCAATTCAGCGACATACATTACCCACGACAATGAATTTGGCTGGCTGGCCTTTGGTGGAAATTTGTTGACTCCCAAAAATTGGGTGAAAGTTGATCTGACGACAGCGGCCAAATCGCGTATTTACATTGCTCCTGTAGGTTTGTGGCTCACACTGGATGCCGGAACATTCAAGTCTGTTTCGTTCAATCCGAAATCTAAAGAAGTACGCATTGAACTGGATAAATCGAACGAATTTACTCCTGAGGCATATCTCAGAATTGAGCAAATCAAGATTTTAGGAGTAAATTCATACAAATTGAATGCTTACCCTAAAAATGAAAGGGGTGCTTCTGTGATAAAACTTGAAAATAAAACAAAGATCATTACTATTGAGTAGGGTGATCTGTATTTTTAGAATTTTAATTTTAAAAATAGAAATAAATATATGAGGCCTTTCTTATTCATCGTGTTATTTGTTGCTGTATTGTTTTCGTGCAGCGAGAAGGAAGAAAAAACGACCACTCCGCTGAATCCGGTGCCATTTACTGCGGTACATCTGAATGATCAGTTCTGGGCGCCAAAAATTGAAACGAATCGAAAAGTTTCCATCCCTTCAGCATTCGGAAAATGCGAGGAAAACGGTCGCATGGACAATTTTGCTTTAGCTGGTGGACTGATCAAAGGCGAGCATAAAGGCGATTTTCCGTTTGATGATACCGATGTATACAAAGTGCTCGAAGGTGCTTCGTATACATTAGCGGTTCAGTACGATAAAAAACTGGATAATTACCTCGATAGCTTGATTACCTTAATTGGCGCGGCTCAGGAAAAAGATGGCTACCTGTATACTTGCCTCACCAACAAGTGTAAACGGTTAGAACGCTGGTACGGCAAAGGTCGCTGGGACCGGTTGAACAGCCACGAATTGTATGACTGTGGACACCTTTACGAAGCTGCTGTTGCCCATTTTCAGGCAACCGGAAAAAGAACTCTCCTGAATATTGCTATAAAAAATGCTGATTTGGTGAATCAGGTTTTTGGGCCTGGTCCTGATCAGAAAAAAGTTTCATCAGGGCATCCGATTGTTGAAATGGCCTTGGTAAAACTTTACCGCGTTACCCACGAAGAAAAATACCTGAAACTTGCCCGGTTCTTTATCGATGAAACAGGGAAAGGTACTGATGGCCACAAATTGAGTGAATACAGTCAGGATCACAAACTAATTGTTGATCAGGATGAAGCAATGGGACATGCTGTTCGCCTCGGGTACCTATATTCCGGCGTTACCGATGTGGCTTCGTTGATGAAAGATTCTGCTCTGATGACCGCCACAAAACGCGTTTGGGAAAATGTGGTTTCGAAGAAATTATACATTACTGGTGGTATTGGTTCGCGTGCGCAGGGCGAAGGTTTTGGCCCGAATTACGAATTGCCCAACATGACTGACTATTGTGAAACATGCGCTGCAATCTCTAATGTTTACTGGAACTACCGTTTGTTCCTGAACGATGGAGATTCGAAGTTTTACGATGTGCTTGAACGTTCGCTTTACAACGGCGTAATTTCCGGCGTATCGTTGAGCGGCGACAAGTTTTTTTACGACAATCCGCTCGAATCGGTGCATAACCACGACCGTGCCGCTTGGTTTGGCTGTGCCTGCTGTCCTGGAAACATTACCCGTTTTATGGCTTCGGTTCCCGGATACGTTTATACTACCGATGAGCATAACATTTATGTGAACCTGTTTGCCGGAGGGAAAGCCTCAATTGCTGTTGGACAGGATACCGTTGGAATTAGCCAGCAAACCCGTTACCCATGGGAAGGCAAAGTAGTAATTTCTATTGACAAACCTGGGAAAGACCGTTTTGGCCTGAAAATCCGCATTCCGGGATGGGCACAAAATCAGGCTGTACCTTCCGATCTTTATCAATTTACCGATCAGGCAACCGAAAAATTTACGATTCGTGTTAATGGAAAGGAAAAAACTTCGGAAGTGGTAAACGGTTACGCTGTTGTACGAAGTAACTGGAAACAAGGCGATGAGGTAGAGGTTGATTTACCTATGCCGATTCGTAAAATAAAAGCGAACGATAAGGTTACAAACGATCAGGGAAAGCTGGCTTATCAGCGCGGTCCGATTGTATATTGTTTCGAGGACAAAGACAACAATAACGGACGAATGTTCGACAATTTTGTTTCTCCGGATGTCGCTGTTCAATGTCAATTTGAAGAAAACTTGCTTGGTGGGGTCGTTACTCTTTTTATGAAAGGCAGCCAAATAAGCAAGAATGGAAATTCTAAAACTATTGAGCCTGCAAACCTGAAAGCCATTCCTTATTATGCCTGGAATAACCGAGGCACTGCTAATATGTTGATCTGGATGCCCGATCAGGAAGCTACCGCTATCGTAAAGCCTGAAACTTCGCCTGCCGATTCGGCCAAAGTAATGGCTTCAACCGACTGGGCGCCGGGACTGAATGACGGATTTGACCCCAAGAATTCGGGCGACACCGACAAGTCGTATTTCTACTGGTGGCAGAAAAATGGTTCCGAAGAAACTGTCGAATATCAGTTCAAAGAACCGGTTACCCTTTCCGAATCGTCGGTTTACTGGTTGAATATGGATCATTACGACGGAAACTACCGTGTTCCTGAAAAGTGGCAATTGCTTTATCAGGATAAAAATAAAGCATGGAAACCGGTTGAAACAACCAATACTTATGGAGTTGAGTTGGATAAATACAACACTGTGAAATTTAAACCGGTGAAAACGTCAGCTTTGCGAATTAAAGCCAAGTTGCAGAAGGATAATTCCGGAGGTATTTTGGAGTGGAAAGTGATGTAAGCGCATTTGCCGAGTTGTTTGTTTTATTTATCTGAAGCAACTGATTGAGAGGCTCGAAATCACTACATCAGTAAAAATAATTTTAATATGACCATTACTCGTAAAGATTTTTTCAAAAAAGCCTGTCTGACTGGCGCTTGCTTTTGTGGATTTACTTCATTGGCAGTTCAGGGTTCGAACTTCACAGGAACATCAGATGCTGATGAACCCGATGATAAAAACCAGAAGTTGATGCAGGAATGGATATCAACTTTGCTTCTGAATATTGATGAGAATGCCAGTGATGAAGAGTGCCGCAAGATTATGAAACCTTGCGCTATAGCACATTACAATTTTCTGGAAATGGACAATGTTCTTGCCCCGTATGTTGGTGATATGGCCAAATTTACCCAATTCATCAGCAACGAATGGGATTGGAAGATTGATTACGATACTAAAACTGGCGTAATTATAGCAGATGAAAATAAAGCTCAATGCGTTTGTCCGATGGTCAATAAGGAAAAGGGCGTTCGCTCGTCCATTCTTTGCTTTTGTTCCGAAGGGTTTGCTGAAAAAATGTTCTCGACTGTTGCCGGGCATCCTGTAAAAGCCAGGGTGATTTCGTCAATTCACCGTGGAAATGACCGTTGTAAATATGAAATTGCTCTGACTTAAAGACATAAAAATCAAACAGCAAGTAGCAAAGTCACCAATTGTATGTCGGAGGCTATGTAAATGAAACTCTAAATCATGTTATTGAAAATAATAATATAAATACTATGAAATTATATAAATTGATCATTGGATTTTTACTAAGTTTTTTTGCTTTGGGAACCACCATTACAGTTGCACAAAACGGTGATCAAATTTTAGACGGAATTGGAGAAACGGGATTAATTGCCCGCTATACATTTAAGGATGATGTAAAAGACTGGTCTCGAAATAATTTGCATGGCAGCATTCAGGGATCTGATTTCAAGTTTGTGAAGGACGAACTGTTTGGAAACGTACTTTCGTTAGGTGGAAATAGTGACACGTTCATCTCACTCCCGGCAGAATCGGTGGCAGGCGAACAAACGCTGAGTATTACCGGATGGATTTACCTGCGTTCTGCAAAAAGCGGGCAGTTGTTTTTCGATTTTGGAAAAGACTACAAGTCGCATTTCTTTGCAGCTCCGGTTGGGATTAAGGACAAGGAAGGATTTCAGGCTCAAATTCAAACGATATCGAACAACTATATTTCAAATTCACCATCAGTTGCAGTTAACAAATGGGTTCATTTAGCTATTGTTATTAATGTTCCGTTCAAAACGTTGAGTACCTATGCTAATGGAGCGCTTGTTAATGAGACAAAGAATGTTGATGTGGTGTTAAGTCAATTGTTTAAAAGTAATTCAGGAGAAACGAATAAACTCTATATCGGAAAATCACTGAATTCTGACAATACCAGCTTAAATGCCAAATTGCACGATTTCCGTATCTACCGGATTGCTCTGAATGACAAACAAATTGCAAGGATTTATGGTAATGCTTTGAACGAGGGCGAATCAAAAGTCGGAACAAAAGAAGAATCAGAGGGGGATCTTCAAAAGTTTCCGGCAACAACCCCTCAATTGTATAACGCTTACTTAAAGAGTGTACCAGATATTCAGGTTGAAACCGAAGTGGGGAATTTACCGAGATTACCACGTTTTGTAAAGGGTATTTACAGTAATAATATTGAAGGTCCGGAAGTAAGAGTAATTTGGCCAGCTCCTAAGGATAATAGTCAGGTACTTGCCGCTGGCACATATACCTTAACCGGAAAGGTTTCCGGAACAAACCTGCAACCCAAAGCAATCGTTGTAATTAAAGAAACGAAAGCGACGGAAACACCCAATCGCACGCTGGAAGTTTTTAAACTCGATCAGGTCTCATTAGATCTTGACGATCATAACCATAACACAAAGTTTATCGAAAATCGCGATAAATTTATTACAGGCTTAGCCAAAACAAATCCCGACGATTTCCTATATATGTTTCGGAATGCATTTGGTCAGGAACAGCCTGCAGGTGCCAAGCCATTGGGCGTTTGGGACAGTCAGGAAACCAAATTGCGTGGCCATGCCACCGGTCATTACCTGAGCGCTATTGCACAGGCGTATGCCAGCACCGGCTACGATGCAGCCTTGAAAGCCAATTTTGCCGAAAAGATGGATTATATGGTGAACACGCTGTATCAGTTGTCGAAAACGTCTGGCAATCCTAAAGTCGTTGGTGGCGAATCTGTCTCTGATCCGGCGGCTGTGCCAACAGGTTCAGGTAAATCAAACTTTGATTCAGATTTAAGTGAAGGAGGTATCCGAACAGATTACTGGAATTGGGGCAAAGGATTTATCAGCGCCTATCCGCCCGACCAATTTATAATGTTGGAAAATGGAGCGAGCTACGGTGGCGATAAAACTAAAATTTGGGCACCTTACTACACCTTGCATAAAATTCTTGCCGGCTTGATGGATATTTATGAAGTCAGTGGCAATGAAAAGGCTTTAGATATAGTAAAAGGCATGGGCGACTGGGTATATGCCCGATTGAGTAAGGTACCAACGCAAACACTTATCAGCATGTGGAACAAATACATTGCCGGAGAGTTTGGGGGAATGAACGAAGCTATGGCAAGATTGTCTCGGTTAACCAATGAGCCACGTTACATGGAAGTAGCACGTTTATTTGATAACATTAAAGTATTTTACGGTGATACAGATCATTCTAGCGGACTGGCAAAAAATGTAGATTTATTCCGTGGATTACATGCCAACCAACACATTCCTCAAATTGTTGGTGCGCTCGAAATTTATCGCGACACGGATGCACCTGAATATTTTCATATCGCTGATAATTTCTGGAATATGGTCACCAATGATTATATGTACAGTATCGGTGGTGTTGCAGGAGCACGAAACCCGAATAATGCAGAATGTTTCATCGCTCAACCGGCTACGATTTACGAGAATGGTTTCTCGGTTGGTGGACAAAACGAAACCTGCGGAACCTATAACATGCTCAAATTAACCGGGGACCTTTTTCTCTTCGAACAGCGTGGCGAGTTAATGGACTATTACGAGCGCGGTCTTTACAATCACATTCTGGCTTCTGTTGCTGAAGATAGTCCTGCAAATACCTATCACGTTCCGCTGAATGCCGGTTCGGCAAAACAGTTTAGCAACGACGATATGAGCGGTTTTACCTGCTGTAACGGTACGGCGCTTGAGAGTAGCACAAAACTTCAGAACTCGATTTATTTTAAAAGTGCCGATAATAAGGCTTTGTACGTGAACCTGTTTGTACCTTCAACATTAAAATGGACTGGAAAGAATATAAATGTAACGCAAACAACTGCTTTCCCAAATGAAGACCATACGTTATTGACCATTAAAGGAAGTGGTGAGTTCGACCTTTATTTACGTGTACCACATTGGGCAACCAAAGGATTTTTTGTGAAGATAAATGGGATGGATGAAGCTGTTAAGGCCGCGCCTGGAAGTTACCTGACGATTAGCCGTAAATGGAAAGACGGCGACAAAGTGGAGTTACGCATGCCATTTCATTTTTATTTGGAGCCTGTTATGGATCAGCAGAATATTGCCAGTTTGTTTTACGGCCCAATTTTATTGGCAGCTCAAGAAGCTGAGCCACTAAAAGAATGGAGGAAGGTTACGTTTAATGTGAACGACATAAGTAAATCGATAACCGGAGATCCGGAGAAGTTGCAATTCAACATCGACGGTGTTGTTTATAAGCCATTCTATGAATCATACGGACGCTATTCGGTTTACCTGGATGTTACTTTGAAATAAATTGGATGCTGTTTTAATCACAAATGGAGAATGAAGCGGGCTAAGCCTTGACCTTTTTTGTGTCGCCGCCTGCCAAGTCTGGCGGGCAGGAAGACAAAAAAGGAATTGGGGTTTTGGGGCAAAGCCCCATTGTTTAAATTAGCTACGCATATTGACTGATATTCAACAATATAGTGTGTTTAGACGAAGTTCGAAAACAAAATAGAATTTAGAAACCAAATAATAACCCATGTTTAAACGAATTACATTTCTTCTGCTTGCATCAGTTTTTGCGCTGAGCGCAGCAATCAAAGCTCCAGCACAAGTTACTCCTGCCGAGTATCAACGAGCTGATTCGATTTTGAAGCTGAACGATCTGGTGTATCATCAAATCAATTCAGTCAATTGGATCGACTCAACTTCTACGTTTTGGTATCAGGTAAAAACCAGAGAGGGCATGTCATACACGCAGGTTGATGCTGCCAAAGCGACTCGTAAACCGGCTTTTGATGTTGCCAAACTGGTTGAGCAGTTGAATAAACAGCCGGGAGTGAAAACAACTACAAAGTCAGCTCAGTTTCAGAAACTGAAGTTTGATCTGAAAGCGAACAAATTTCAATTTTTGTTCGATAAAAAGTATTTCAGCTGCAACTTGAGAAATTATGCTTTGGTGAAGGATTCGGTAGCCAAAACTGAAGAATCTCGTCCATACTGGAACGAAGGTTTTGATGAGTTGAGCAACAAACCAGTCACTTCGCCCGATAGTGTTTGGGTGGCTTTCGTCAAAAATTACAATGTTTACATCCGGAATAAAAAGGACAATAAAGAAATCCAGTTAAGTTTCGACGGTTCGGCCGGTGACTATTATTCGTCATATTTCAGTTGGTCGCCCGATTCGAAAAAGTTGGCTGTAAATAAAGTGCGTAAAAACGAAGATCATTTCATCTATTTTGTGGAGTCGTCGCCCAAAATGCAGTTGCAGCCTATTCTGCAAAAACGCAATTACCTGAAACCTGGCGATGCGCTACCCATCAAACGACCATCGCTTTTCAATATTGAAACATTAAAGCAAATTGCGGTTGATGCACAGGCGTTCGAAAGCCAGTACGACCTTTCAATTCCGAAATGGAATGAAAACAGCTCAGCTTTTACGTTCGATTTCAATCAACGTGGTCATCAAGTTTTTCAGGTGGTTGAGGTTGATGGAACTTCAGGAGCAGTACGGGTGATTATTGATGAGCGCAGCAAAACATTCATCGATTACAGCGGAAAATATTTCCGCCACAACATGGATAAACGCGGAGAAATCATTTGGGCATCGGAGCGCGATGGCTGGAATCACTTATATCTATACGATGCCAAAACAGGGAAAGTGAAAAACCAGATCACCTCCGGAAACTGGGTGGTTCGCGAAGTGGTGAAAGTCGATGAAAAGGCGAACACCATTATTTTCAAGGCTTCTGGCCGAAATATTGACGAAGATCCATATTACATTCATTACTGCAAAATTAATTTCGATGGAAGCGGGTTGGTTGATCTTACTCCTGAAAAGATGGAACACCAGGCTACTTTCTCGGCTGACTACAATTATTTTGCCGATACCTGGTCAACCGTGCAAACACCGCCGATAACTGTTTTACGGCGAACTTCTGATGGAAAGGTGATCATGGAACTGGAGAAAGCTGATATTTCGGATGTTTTGGCGAAGGGATGGATTGCTCCGGAACCTTTTGTGGCCAAAGCCCGCGACGGGAAAACCAACATCTGGGGTAACATTTACCGACCAACAAATTTCGATCCGAAGAAAACATACCCGATCATCGAATACATTTATGCCGGGCCGCACAGCTCGTTTACGCAGAAGAACTTCAAACCTTGCAGCTATACTTATTCCGGGTTGGCCGAGTTGGGCTTTATCATTGTCCAGATGGACGGAATGGGGACTTCGAACCGCGGAAAAGTATTTCAGGATGTGTGCTACAAAAACCTGAAAGATGCCGGATTTCCCGACCGCATTTTGTGGATGAAGGCAGCTGCTCAGAAATACAGCTACATGGATACCACGCGGGTTGGTCTGTTTGGCGGGTCAGCCGGAGGGCAAAGCACTCTCGCGGGTTTGCTTTTTCATCCTGAATTTTACAAAGCCGGTTCGTCATCGTGCGGATGCCACGATAACCGCATGGACAAAATCTGGTGGAACGAACAATGGATGGGTTTCCCGATTGGTCCCGAATATGCAGAGTGTTCGAATGTGGTAAATGCCCCGAAACTTCAGGGTAAATTGTTACTAATTGTAGGCGAAATGGACGATAATGTCGATCCTGCTTCGACCATGCAAGTGGTCAATGCGCTAATCAACGCCAAAAAGGATTTCGAGCTGGTTGTGCTTCCGGGAACAAACCATACGCTTGGTGGTACTTACGGCGAGCAGAAACGCCGCGATTTCTTTGTGAAAACTTTTTACAATCAGGCAACTCCCGATTGGAATAAGGTGGAGAGACAAAACTAGAAGCTTACCCCGAAGGGGTTCCATATCAATAGCCCCGGGTGAAGTGAAACGAAACCCGGGGAAA